>JAQBNQ010000034.1 GCA_028288545.1 Bacteroidota bacterium | reverse complement strand
GAATATGGCGGCTATTTACTAAGCAGCGTTGGCAAACATAAAATTTGGGGCATAGCCAGCAAGTTAACCAACCCCTACTTTAATAATATGGTGCAAAGTACCCGCGGCAAAATGGGAATGCATATTTTGTTTATGAACGAAAGCAGCGGCTTTTTTAAGCAACCGGTTATGCCGCGCTCTCTCGGCGTTTTTTTTGGCGATCAGTCGCCATCCAATAGCGACAAATCTTACTGGACAACCTTCTTACATCAGCAAACAGCCTTTTACAAAGGTGCAGAAGTTTATGCAAAGTTGCACAACTGTGCCGTGGTCTACGCAAAAATTGTGCAGGTAAAACGCGGTCACTACACGGCTCAACTTATATCCATTACGGATAACCCCACTGAAACGGCCGAGAACCAGATAACCGCAAAATTTGTACAACTGCTGGAGCAGCAAATAAGAGAAACCCCCTCCAACTGGTTATGGAGCCACAAGCGCTGGAAACTAAAAAAACAGTAATTTAATTCGGAATGCGGATTTCAGAATGCGCAAGTAAATAGCGGCTGGTCATCCGGGCGGTAATCGTCACATTTGTTTCATCCCGCCCTTCCCGGGAATCACATTATCACATTTGTTTCGTCCCCCCTCTCGCGAAAATCACATTCGCTAATTCCCCTCATTCACTAATTCGCTAATTACCCCATCCTCTCCTCCAAATGCGAAACCATGTTCAAATCATCGGGCGTAATAATAATTTTGCGGCCCTCCCCGGTAGTTATCAATAAGCGATTGCTGCGACGGGTAGCATAAGCGCTGTAGTTGCCAAATTTACTATTGTAAAATCTGCCGAAGTACCCAAAAAAACCTCCAGAGCCAAAAGTGCGTAAGCTGAATGTTGCTTCGCCGTTAGGTATAACACCCACCGAAGCGATATCCACAATTTTTATCACCACATTCGATAAAGGCCGTTTAATGATCAGCTCATTTTGTGTAAGCTCATATTTTTGTGGCGATATTAAAAAGGTAAGAAACAACACCGCCACCACAAACAAAACTATCAGTGTCATACCAACAGCCGACTTAATGCTGGTATCGCGGTTCATAATACTTACAACGCTGCTGGTTAAGGCGGCGCCTACCAGTGCCAGCGTAAAAATTGTAATCACTTTGGTCGGGGTATCCAGCGAAGCTTTAAATTCCATGCGTTAAATATAAAGCAATACCTAAATTCCTTGTGGCCTTTGTGCAAATTACTTTGTGCCCCTTGTGGTAAAAAACCTAAGCCAGTTTTTTACTGCCAAATATCACTGCAAACTTCTCCTTAATAAAATACAGGATACGCAGAATAAAATAACTGCTGATGCGCCCAAAGGCCCAACCGCCAAACAGTCCGATAACTGCTCCGGCAATCATTGCGGTCGCTGTAGTGGTTTTATGTAAATGGTAATTGATCAAACCAAAAATAACCATCCAAAAAAAAGTAGAGGCAAAGGTGCAGGTAAGAATTATCCAAAGTCGCAGCAGTTCTGCAAAAGACTTTTTACCAGAGGTGAAAGTTATAAAAGTAGAGATCAAACCCATCCACACCAGCATCATAACACCCAACAGCGCCAAACTGGCCAACACCACACTAATAAAAACACAACCCACCGCCACCAGGCAAATCTTCAAAGCCAACTCCACTGCATAAAACAAAGGCGAGTAACCCGCATCGTCATCCACTTCTAGGTTGCTGCCCACCATCTGTGTCGTATCCTGCGGCCCCACCACCATAGCCGTACTATCATCATTAATTTAGCCGAACCCGCCTGGCTGCAAAAAATCAAACAGGCCAACAGCGTAATACTCAATAAATGTTTCAATGCAATTTTGTTTGTATAGATGTAATGGATTAAAAAGCCAGCACTTAAACGCAAATTAAAGGGGGATATTTTATTTAGCCCCAAATCGTAGTATGGGATTTTGATTCGATTCGATTCGAAAATATACGAAGCAGATACGCTAATGAACCCATCTCTATTTTTATTCCTATTTTAATTCCGATATGATCCCACTAGTAAAACACATTAAAGAATCACAACTACGCAATCGGCTTTATGGTTTTACTTCCATGTTGTATCAAAACAGGCTGGTCGTAACTATTTACAACCCCATTGATACCAGGCAAGAATCGCTGCACATCACCTTCAACCATCAAAATAAAAAGTGGCACTTCGAATATTTTGCAAAACCATTCGAACAACCCGATTTTGTCAGAAACTACAGCGAGGAAAAAGGGATCGAAAAATTCGACAACTTTATAAAGATGATAAACTGGTGACTCAATTCACCCATTCCAGTCCGACCTTGTCATCCGGGCGGGCGCTAATTCACTAATTATTACATTCCCTCATTATCACATTATCACATTTATTTCATCCCACCCTTACGGAAATCACTTCATCAAATTACCCTTTCTACAACCGGAATAATGTTACTATTACCACGAATTAATTTTTTTTATTCTAAAAGCCAACAAATATTTATGAAGATAAAATTCCTCGTTACACTTTATGCAATAGTATTTTCAGCACTGGCCTTTTTAGCAGGATGTGGCGCTAAACTGGAACCAACGCCTGTCGTCACAACTCAATATGCCGTGTGGCAGGTTAAAGACAGCACATACACTGCAACTTCAGTTGTGAGGGTAGATAGCAACCAGCTTTTTGCCTGTAACGGGGTAAATTCGTACCAGGTATTTTTTTCGGTCCTGCCAAAGACTCAAGGCTTTTTTAAAATAGTAAGCGAGGACAAGGCGGCAACCCACTCGTTGGCTGCTAATGAATGTGCTATTGAATTTAACCGGGGCGCCAACGACGTTTACCTAAGCACCGGTAACTATAATGATTCTATATTGCTGTCTATTACAGATGGAAAAATGGAAATTGCCGCTCCCTCAATCAGGGTATATCATTATGGAGGGTCCGGCCTTATAGATAGTACTACCGCTGGTGGCAATATGCACGAATAGGTTAAATTGGAACAAGGAAATTAAGTCGCCCTTCCATTTACCCATTCGCACATTCCTCTCATTCGCTAATTATCACGTCATCACATTCCGCATTCGCTAATTCCCCCATTCGCTAATTATTTTTTGCGTTCAATCTTAATCACGTTAAACAACTGCGCCACATCCTTTAGGTTAATCGTAAAATCCTCGTACAAATTATTCAGCGAATGCAAACGCAGCGTTCCCAACTCAACATTATGGGCAGTTATTTTTTTGATCAGGATACCCTCCGTTTTGTGCACGATAATAAAATCCCACTTACTAATGTGCAGTTTGCTTTTCCATAAGTTGTTGCTTATCTCGCGGCACAAGGCAATGTCTCCGGGCAGATAACTATCGCTGGTGCCGTCATCCATGCTATCTCCTCGCACCTCAAAACATACATATTTTCCCTTATATTCACGGTCAACAATAAAAGGAACTTTCGGCAACTCATCCATGTAGTTGGCATCGCCGTAACCGGTTAAGTAACCTGCGTAAGCATATTGATTTACCAAAGGAACCTGCATCAGCAACTGGGTACCCAGGTCAATAAAATTTCCGTTCTCCTTTTTATTATAGTACTTAACGTTTGGCTCCGAAACATTGGTAGCCAGGTACTTTCCATAATGGCCATAAAACTTCTCCAAAAAATTTTTGCTCGGACTAACCCGCCCCGATAAATAGTTAGAAACCACGCTTTTCGAAAACCCCGTGTTCTCTACTATCTCCACGTCTTTAACAATTGCGCGGGTCTCTTTTAGCCGCTTAATATCAGCCAAAAACCCATCCTGTTCCGAAACCATGTTGAAAACTTTTGTTTTCATAATTTTTCTTTTTTGAAAACTTATGTTTATATTTGTACCATATTTGAAAACAAAAGTAAAAACAATTTCCAACTAGACAATAGATATTAGACACAAGATTTTAGACAACAGCCGGCTGATCCTCTAACAACAGACAACTAACAACAAACAACTATTCTACCCCCCTCTCTCAGGCAGAAGGTCTCTGCTTCTTTTACCATCCTGGCTAAAGCGTCCCGCCCCAATTACAATTCCCCCCTTCACCGGCGGGACGGAGCAGGGAGTAGATTAAAAAAAACAAACACCCGTCAAGCCCTTGACGCGGTTTTTAAACGATCACATTAAAATCCCCCATATGCCAAAACGATTCAAACTCATTTTCACACCATCGTTCTCATTCGAGATAACAACAAAAAAATACCGCTCCGCTTACCAAAGTCACAGTGAGAGTAGCCGAACTGCCATTCACAAAAAATTAAAAGCCATGCGCAAAACCCTTAAACAACTAAAAAAAATACTCAGCAACTAGATTCAATGTTGGGCGTTATACGGGCTTTCGCTCCTCCCGATAAAAATCGGGATCCACTCAATCCCTAACGCGGGTTTCGCCCCTCATATCACATTTCCGGGCGAACACATGGGTCCGCCCCTACAACCCCATTCGCTAATTCCATCATTCGCTAATTCTCATTATGTACTTCCTCTGCCACCAATGCGGATACCGATACCCCATCCGCCAGCTAACAAAACACAACACCCACATAGGCGACTATTGCCCAACCTGTGCTCAACAACAAAAATGCGCAGCATGTGGCGAACTCACCGATTCAGATAACCTAACCTACAAACCCGACGCTCAAAACTACATCTGCACCCACTGCCTGGATGATTACCACGAAGTACTACAATACATCACACCACTCACTCACTTAAAACGCCATCAACTACCACAACTGCTAAAGGCCTCCTAAACCCTAAGCTGGGTCTCATTCCCTCTTCATCCAATAGAGAAGGACCGGCTGTTTGCACTATCTCAATACTCAATACTAACTACTAAATACTATTCAAATGGAACTAAACATCAACTTCGACATCGTGCACCGCACCGAAAACAATCCCTCCAGCCAGGCCTATTTAAACCTTCGCCGCGCCGACTTTAACAACCAATGCTGGAAAGTTTTAAAACGCCTGTTAACCGGCGAACGCATTACCATGCGCACAGGCGTAAATAGCGAAATCGGCGATATACGCCGCCGCTCCATCGACCTCATTCAATTCGGCATCCCCGTAAAACGCGAATGGGCGCGTGACGAAAACAACAAGCGCCTTAACTACAAAGAATATTTTTTAACCGACGAAGACCGCCCCAAAGTAGCCCTGCGCATTATTGATCTGGCAGAGCAATTGGCCGATTAAAAAACCGGCGAGTCCTCAGAAATTTCCTCACACCTCATTTCCCCTCCATGCAATGGAGAGGGTCGAGCGAAGTGTTTCATCCCGCCTTTCGCTGGGCAAAGACCGGGTGAGGTTAGGCGCACTCGCAAACCAGGCTCCTCATTGCATTTGGCGCAATCCTTCAAGGCAATGATCATCTGACAAAAAACATCTCATATGAACTACATCAAACAATTAAATTATTACTGGAAACAGCATGAAGTCCATGCATTAGGGCATTGGGAAGTCTCAATCTATATGTTTCTCCTAAAATTCAGCAATGGAAGAAGCTGGAAAAATCCGATACGGATAGCCGACGCCGCCATTTTTAATGACTTGAACTTTAGTACATACCGAACGCTCCGCAACGCTCTTATGAACCTTAAACAGGCAGAACTTTTGAAGTTTGAAGTAAGGCAAGGACAGCGCAAATGTACCTACCATTTATTCAATATCGAATCGCGGACTTATGATTTAAAAGCAGAAGTTAGGTCAGAAGTTGAAGCAGAAGTTGGAACAGAAGTTGACGATTCATACCTTATTAATAATAAACTAAAACAAAAACCTAAACCCTCTCCCTCTAAAAGCGGGGCTGAAGAATTTTTTTTGAATGAAAATTTTTACAGCCACGATTTGATCGAAAAAGCAACTCTGTTTGACGAATCTTTTTTGCGCGAAAGTGTAACTGCCCTAAAAACCGATTTTAAAACATTCGAAAATTTTGTTGCCGCCCGCCTGGGCGAAATGAAAATAACCGGCGAAAGCAGCAAATATCCCTTAGGCACTTTGCGCAAAATTTTACTGCAGGATTTTAAAAAACACTCCCCAATCAATCAATCAAAAAACAATTTCAATGGAAACAACCACACGTCACAATCAGACCCAAAGCTTGGCCGAATTAAGCAATCAGTACTTACCGAATTCCTTAACCAAAAACTTGACTAGCGTTCACAGCAAAATTAATTTAGCGAAAAGCTCAGAAGCCAAAATGTTAAGCAGCGAGGAATTGCTTAGACAGGTGGGGATCATCTGCGTCTCCTGCGGCATAAAGGATTTACCGCCCAAACCCATCTTACTACTCTGCCTTAAATTCTGGAATGAAAGATATGCTTCGCAGCTCAATCCCAAAGAACTCGAACTCGCCTTCGAACTAAATCTTTGCGGCGAGTATGGCAACGATAAAGTAAATCACTACCAGGTATTCAGCGTCGAATTTTTCTGCAGCGTCCTCAATAAATACCTCGATAAAAAAGCACAGGTGCTTTCCACCGCAACCAAGGCGCTACCCGAAACAAACCTGCTCAATCAGCCTGATATGAAGGAGCAGTTGCTAAACGATATCCTTAAAGATTTCAAAACCAGCAACACTGATGCCACAGTAAAAGACGAACAGCAGGTCTTTAATATTTCCGCCAAACTAAACCTGCTTTCTAAAATCTTCAAAATTGATATTTCTGAATCCTCCATTACCGAACTGCGCGAAAAAGCCCGTTGGTTGCTGGTGCGCCAACTGGTTGCAAAAAAAACGGCGCTCAATAATCGCCCAAATAAATTCGGTGCAGTTACCAGTATTACTCACCAGTTAACGCGTTTAAAAACAGGCAAACTATTAACCGAATCGGACGAAGACCAGTTGCAATACGAAGTAAACCGGCTGCTTTATATTCAAACATTACTGCAACACAAACCTTTGGTGCCTCAAACAACAAGCGATTGCGATTTTGTTAATGAAATCCAAAATTTTTGCAGTAATTCAGTCAGGCAAAATGTGTGAATTGTGTAACTTTAAAACGCAATTCTGTAACCGGTTCAAACCTAATTGTAGCGACCTTTGTAACCGTGCAAAGGTTACATGACTTTACGTCAAGTTACGAAAATTTGCACCCATGGATCCGATGAGGACTTCTAAAGAAATTATCGGGTTAATGATACAGACCAAGCGAAAAGAAAAAAACCTTACGCAACAAGGTTTGGGTGATTTATTGGGTGTAGACAGACAGTACATCTGGCGCATGGAAAACGGAAGAATAAACCTTACCCTTGATTACCTGGATAAGGTGATACACAAGCTGGAGTGCGAACAGGCCGATTTTATATTAATGACTGTGGCGCCGGGTAAGCTAAACACCAAAACGGATAAAGGAATAAGGAATTAAGAAAAATTAATAAAGGGCCAGAAAAGTTGGTCTATACGACAACTTCCAATTAATTCATCACGGTTATTTTTGTTTTAATTCGATTGCAAATGCAAAAAAGAGAAAGAGATCTGGATCTTCTGTTTTTGGAAATTAAAGCTGCCTCGCAAAGGGTAAACCAGGCCACCGAAGAACTGCTGGCTAATGGCCGCAAAGCTAACGGCGAATTAAATCACCAACTGTTAGAAGCAGTTATTGAAGCACAAAGGGAGTGGGTAAAAACCACAGACTGGTACACAGCCATTAGCAAACAGCAAAATAATCCGGGCATATAAGTTTACTCCCCTAAACTCTAACCATCCCCCCAATGGAAAAGAAAGAAAGAGATTTAAACCTGTTGTTTTTAGAAATTAAAGCCGCCTCCGAAAAGGTGAACAGGGCCACCGAAGAACTACTGGCCCACGGCCGCCAACCCAACGGACAATTAAATGCAAAATTACTGGCTACCGTATTAGAAGCCCAAAAAGAATGGACCAAGGCCACCCACTGGTACAAGGCCGAAGTTAAACATCAACAAAAAGATTCAGGTCGCTGAGCATCTCCTACACAAAAACCGGGTATATCTTTCAATACATACATATTGCCGGGAGTTCTATTTTTGTAACATGAAGTTTTTATATAAAATCCTTGGCGCCCTGTTATTGGCCCAGCTGCTAAACAGTTGCAACACGGCCCAAAAGCAAAAAGCAGCCATTGACTCTTTTACTAAAATTGACAGCCTGTTGGAAGTTAACCTGTCGCCACAGGATGAACTGAACGACAAAATTTTTGATGCCGTTAACATGGTACGTGCCGATAATTATGCCGTGGTTGATACCACAGCTCTGTCAATAGCGCTTAACAAAGCCAGGGCCGCTAATGCAGCTTTCATCAGTCAGGTAACCGCCATAAACGAAATTGACGACGAATTAAAATACAAGGCTATCCTGTTGCAATGGTTTAAAGAAGTAGGGCAACTAACCGATAAGGATATTCCCGCAGCCATCTGCGTTCTATCCACCCCACTCCCCAACCGCGGCGACAGCGCCTACCAAATAATTAAACCCGGCTACCTCCAAATGCGCACCACCGGTGCCCGGGTACAGGACCTATGCAATAACGTAATACTGAAGTATAAGATAGATAGGGTGAGTAGTCGGTAAATCAAAAGGGGTTCATCGTGTTGTGTCCTTATGTTTCATGTAGTCGCTACTGGCAAAATTCTCGATCAATCGCACAACTCCAACCACAACGACCAACTTTTTTTATCTTTAAACGGCACTTCAAATAATCATCGATACAAATATTATACAAACCTAAAGTACAACATGGAAAGATATTTCAAACCAATAAGTATGGAACAATTTGAAGAGATGATCAACCCGATCATTGAAGACGACGAATTTCCACACGAGATGCCAGAAGTAATGGAAAACGACATCAGTCATTTGTATTTCAATTTCGAAAACTATGAGTATAGCGAATACGATAGTCTGGACACATATCCCTGCGGACCACGAACATTGCCCAACGGAATGCCCTGCTTATTTGTAAACGCCGGCGGCGATTGGGAACAGGCAATTTGTTTCATTATTTATTTTGACGGCGCCGAGCTGCGCGGATACATACCCACCAAAGGAAACGTTTGGAACCGAAATGCCAAATGTGCCTTTGGCAGCGAAGGCGAAATGGGAGGCGAATATACCGGCCAGGAAACCCTGTGCCAGGCATATGAGCGACTACTCCAGGAAGCAAAATCATGGCTACCGGAAGATACTTTTACTAAAATTGCCAAAGAACTGCAGGTACAAAAAAACGTACAACCCGACCATTTCTCATTCTACGCAATGCTCGATTTATTTATATCCGAAAAGGCCATTATTGAGGATATAGTGGAAAACATTAAAGAAAGGGCATAATGAATGGGTCCTTATGGTTCAAGTAGTCGCTACTTGCAAATCTCTCGTCCCATCGCACAACTCTAACTCCATCGACCACCCGATATAGCGCATAGCTCTCAAAAGCAATAAATAAAACCTATATTCGCTATAGCCGATAACAAAATATGAGAACCCTCCTAACCCTTATAACTTTGTTGTTTTTCACTGCCGCTTCCGCACAGGATACCCTGCTTTTAAAAACCGGAGAACAAATACAGGTTCAGCTAATATCGCTGGGTAGCTTCGATATAAAATACCGGCTAAGCAACGAGTCAACCGGACCCGTATATATTAAAAACCGCAGCGATGTGGCCTACCTAACCAACCACCTGCAACTAAAAGAAAACACGGACTCGATTTACCTGCACAAAACAAAATGGATAGACCAGGGCGACATGTACCAGGCCGGGCGAGAAGACGGAAAACTATACTACAAAAAAGTATGGGGTGTATTTGGAGGTAATTTAGCGGCGGGCATCTGCGGCGGAAGACTGTTACCGCCAATCCTTTGCAGCGCCATACCACCCCGCTACCAAAATCTCGATTTTCCCGATGCAGCACTAATGCAAAACCCATCCTACCAAATGGGTTATTTAAAAAGCGTAAGGAACAAGAAAATTGCCTACGCCTGGGGCGGCTGGGCAACCGGGCTGGGCTTAGATGGATTGATCACCGGCCTGGTATTCGCCTTTCTATCCGGCCCCGCACGGCATTAAAAAAAATTCAAACTTTCCTTATTCTAACTTTAATTCCCCAATTGCATTTCATTCGCTAATCCTCACATTCACTAATTGCCTTTCATTCGCTAATTCCAATTCCTCATTCGCTAATTCCTGTCCGACCGGTCATCCGGGCGGACGCTAATTCTCACATTCTCACATTCGCTAATTAATTTTATATTTCCCAACCGTATCCAAAGGCACCGGTATAGTATCATTCAACAACATCCTGCCGCTTTTGTGTTCTTCCGTTTTAAAAATATCAATGCTTCCGGTGCTTATAAAATACGATTTGCTGCCCACCTTTATAACCACCATTTTGCCCGAGGTACCTTCAACCACATACTGCTCGCCCTTTTTAAGCGGAATATTTTCGTTTTGGCGGTTTACATTAGTGGCACGGGTATCTTTTTTAAGCCGGCACAACAAATTGTCTGTGGTTTGTGCATCAGCAAAAATACCTGCGCATAAAATCAACAATAAAAAAATCAGTTTTTTCATATCTTGGGTTTATTAATAATTTACACAACTAACAACGCTGTTATTTGTTAACGATAAAACATTGGCAGTATTGCGGTTAAACGCCAATATTGCATTTATAGACACAAACAATATAAAATAAAAACAATTATTATGAAAACAACCAAACTGGTATTGCTTACAATCATTGCATTAGCGGGCTTAAACTCATGCCATAACAGCAAATCGGCTTCAACCGATAAAACACACCACTGGCACAACACCACGCCCGAAGAGCGTAAGGCCAATCAAAGCAAATAATTTCGGATTAAATTGGATGAAATTCACTGGCAGGGGAGGGCACCTCTTCTGCCAGTCCATTCATCATCTTTTGTAGTTGTTCGTTCATTAACCGGGCATCGTCCTCGGTAATAAATTTAAGGCACCTGGCAAGTTCTTGTTGCTTTGCATCAAGCCGTATAAGCGCCTTAATTGCTTTTTCGGTTATCACCACATCCACAATACGCTTATCCCGCGCATTTCGTAAACGCTCAACAAAACCATTTACAGTAAGCCAATGCAACATACGCGGCATATCGCTGGTTTTGTCAATCGCTCTTTCGCGTATTAGTTTTTCACTGGCGGGGTGTGGGTATTGGCCGCGCAAAATGCGCAGCACATTGTATTTTTGGGCGTTAAGCCCTTCGCTTTCGTAAACAACGTTCTGTTGCTTAACTATCCAGTTCGACACATATAAAACTCCAACTATGGCTTTATGTCGTTCGTTTAAAAACCGGGTGTTTCCAAGTAACTCCTCTAATGTCATTTTTTAATTTTGGGGGATGAAATTAAAAGCTATGTCTTTTAGTACAACGCAAAATAAAGACAAAACACTTATCCCCAAAGTAAATGTTATCCCCTTTTGCGTGTATCTTCAATGCAACCTTCATCGCTTTTACTTCTAAACTCCTTTGCCACAACACTTTACCACTGTCCTAAAACTTATGTTACCACAGGCATAACCACTGTTTCTACTACTTAAATAATTGACCTAAAAATCAACCCATTGGAAGGTTTTTATTAAACCTAACTAATTTTTTTTAACTATGTTTCTTATTTAATTTTATTAATCTTACATATTCAACGCGGACTCAAATTGAAAAAGAAAAGATTTTATTTCCTCGTTTTGGCCCTTGCCAGTCTTTCCTTTGTGGCTCTTGCCGGGCTACCGGGCCTGGCTGTTAGTATGAAATACCAGGTAGACGATGCCCGTACCCGTATTGAAATGATAGATCACAACCCCGAACAAAAAAGCGCCGCCTACAAAGATATCGACCGCATAGAACACAAACTAAATGTAACGGCTGTGGCCCTGTTGGCGTTTTCTGCTTTTGGTTTCATTTCGGCCTCTGTTTTATACATAAAACGACCAAAAATAATCACATCCTAAGTTTTGGGGCAACATCTCCACAATATCAAATTATATGCCCTTCGTATGGTCAGGCATAAATAGTTTTGCACTTCAATATTTTAACACCCATCATAAAAACTGTACCGTATAAAAGTATAATCTTCACATCATCAAGCGTCGTCCTACTACAAACAAAACGTTCTTTAAAACATATTGTAAACGCTCCGAGTCGCAAAGTGTATCCTCCAAAATGGTATTCCCCCCAAAAGGCAAATCCATCCGGAGGATCACTTTGTAATTATTTTTTCGTTCTTATTTTTTCATCCCCCTAAAAACTATAAGTATGAAAACCCTGCTGCTTCCCGTTAGTCTCTTTCTGCTGTTTATCCTTTTCTGGATACTTACAAGCCCTGTTGCCCTTTATAAACTAATATTAGCCGCCACCCGCAAACCCGAGTAAAAAATAAATTCAACAAAAAGTATTACAATCAATTTTTTTGATTACTTTTGCATTGCAATTGCACCCAACCACGCAATTCAACCAGGCTTGTACCAGTCATTCGCCAATTCAATAACTTAATTACCCATTAGCCCCCTCGCGGCAATCCCCATTATCACATCATCACATTTGCCTCATCATCTCATTCGCTAATTCGCTAATTTCCTCATTCGCTAATTAATTCCCTCACTCCCGAATTCCGCACTCCGAATTCCACATTAAAAAATACACCATGCTCTGCCCCTGCAACCCCACCAACCCCGTACCTGCCTGTGCGCAAAACATTATCCTTGGCGCCTACACACCCGGCAAACAACTCAACATCTACTTTACAACCGCAACCGGTAGGGTAGATATGTTTACCACCACTGTAACAAGCGATGGCATTATACAACTACCAACGCCCGATCTGCGCTTAAGCACTCCCTACACCGTAACCATTGCCGAGACCGACGACCAAAAACAAACATCCATGCAATGGATCATAGACTCCACCAGTGTAAGCTGCCTTACCGTCACCCTCGCCCCCATTGCCGCCCAGGACAATTGCTACAATCCCCAATTCTTTCAGCTAACGCTCATCAATACCGACAGCAACAACACCTTCACCCCACCCGCCGACTCAGTTGAAACCCCACCAGCTGCACCGCCACCGCCACCACCCGCTCTCCCAGCCACCCCATAATCAAGCGCCCTCACCTGTATTCTCTAACTACTAAATACTTCATACTAACTACTAATGTTATACCTCATCATCATCACCTCCCTGTTCTGCAACGGACTACACATCATAACCAGGCAAGGCCAAATACTTTTTCCGCTCCGCACCTTCATCGAAGATCTTCTGTTCATCCAACTCGCCAACGCCCTATCACCAAATCCGCCATATAAAAATATCCCCACCCTCATTTACAAACCCATCCTCGGCTGCATCAAATGCATGGCCTCCGTTTGGGGAATAACACTATCGCTCACCCTGCTGCCCATCAACACATCCCTCCTCTACCAAATCCCCATCATCTGCATCTGCTCCTCAACCCTAAACGCAATCCTCTACCAGTTATATGAATAACCAAAAATCATTTCCCTCTCCATTGCATGGAGAGAGTGGTCCAGCGAAGTCCCGATAGCTATCGGGAAGTGAGGTCAGCATTCTCATTCGCTAATTCCTGTCCGACCGGGTCATCCGGGCGGACGCTAATTCTCACATTCTCACATTATGCATTTCATTCTCATTCGCTAATTCCTGTCCGACCAGGTCATCCGGGCGGACGCTAATTCACCAATTCTCAAATTATGTATTTCATTCATTTTCTCGCTTTATTGGGTTTCAAAAAATCAATCTGCAATTACGTTTACGCCTCGCAAAGCAAAACCTACCGCCAGTATTTAGAATTTGCATTTGCCGATAGCAAAGGCCAACGCTACTACCGCTTCAACGATTTAAAAAATATGCCACTGGCCATGCTGGAGCAACTGAACATACTGCAGCTTGAAGTTGAAAGCCGTATTAAAGGCAGCGACCTGGACGAATGGATCAGCAACTGCAAAAAAATTATCTCCTCGGGCTCCAAAACGTCACTGGCCGACATCGGCTATATGTTAGGAGCCCTTGAGGAGCGGAGAACCCTGCTGCTCGATCCGCGCCTGTTAATGGAAATAGCCGCCCTGCTTTACATCCGCGAAGACGAAGACCCCACCATTTACAACCGCGACCTGCACCGCGAAAAATTTCTGCAATTCAACTACGATAAAAAAGATGTGCTGTTCGATTTTTTCGTTTCTGCGGGTTTGAGCCGGTACTTGCCTTCAGTAAATTTTATGCCGGCCGAATGGGAGAAATATTTGAACAATCAATTGCAGCAGATACAGGCCTTCAACGAACTCACTACAAAGATTGGTACTTTAAACTTCGCATCATAGACTACATCCAAAGCCTCCGCTCCACCCTGCTCACCCTCGCCCACAACGACCCCATCAAATACCAATCCCTAAAAACCCTCACCACCACCGAATACCTCGAACTCCTCGAAATAAAAGTGAAACAAAAGCAAAACGAAAATGTGGAACGGTATTAAAGAGGGCGGTGCCTCCGGCCGGGCTATCCGCTACAACTTTTTTGGCTCACACCAAAAAAGGTTTCCACTCCTATCCCTACCGCAAACAACAAACAGCCAACAAAACCAATAAGAAAAATGAACGTGAACCGGTTGCCCTTTTTGCGTTGCAGTTCCCCCGTTTTGCCTCATCCCGCTTTTCGCGGGGCGGGGGTTAGGGGGTCTGCGTGGACGGCACTCAAACCAAAATGCTCAACTTACAAAAGGCAGCACCCAAACCAATCACATCAATCACCCAAATCAAAAAAATCACAGTTCAGACTAATTTCTCCTCCCCCTCAAATCATACACCGCCGGACGATCACCCAGGAAAACATAAATTGAATCACTCCCGTTTTTCGGAAACGCCACCTTATAGGCAGTATAACCAACATTATAAACAAAATAAAAATC
>JAQBNQ010000348.1 GCA_028288545.1 Bacteroidota bacterium | reverse complement strand
GAGGCAAGTACATAGCGGAGTTCATCCTGCTTGTCTTTAAATTCTTCCAGGTATTCATGCAACCAAACCGCCCAGTTGCGCGAGGTAGATATCTTTTCTCCTTCTAAATTTAAAAACTCGTTGGCTGGTACATTGTCGGCCAATATAAACTCGCCATGTTCAATTAACATGATAGGAAAAATGATGCAGTGGAAAACGATATTGTCCTTGCCAATAAAATGTATCAGCCGTGTTTCTTTATTCTTCCAGTATTTCTCCCAATCGTTTGGCAATAATTCTTTAGTGGCAGAAATATATCCGATAGGGGCATCAAACCAAACATACAGCACCTTGCCCTCTGCGCCTTTAATAGGCACCGGAATACCCCAATCCAAATCGCGGGTCATAGAACGGGGTTGAAGACCATCGCCACTTTCCAGCCAGCTTTTACATTGGCCGTAAACATTTATTTTCCAATCCTTGTGTTTATCAAGGTAGCCCGCAACTTTAGGCTGTAGTTTATCAAGGGGCAAAAACCAATTGGTGGTTTTTCGCAATACCGGTTTAGAACCTGAAAGTGTTGAATGCGGATTGATCAGATCATTAGGAGAAAGCGAAGTACCGCAGTTTTCACACTGATCGCCATAAGCATTGGTGTTACCGCAAACAGGGCAGGTGCCAACAATATAGCGGTCTGCTAAAAACTGGTTTACTTCCTCATCGTAATACTGGTCTGTTTCCTGCTCAACAAAAGAGCCCTGGTTATATAACTTCAGAAAAAAATCAGAAGCTGTTTGATGATGGGTTTTGTTGGAAGTGCGGGAGTAAATGCTGAACGAAATGCCAAACTCAGCAAAAGCATTCTTCATAATTCCGTGATACTTGTCAACTACCTGTTGCGGGGTTATGCCCTCCTTTCTTGCCTTAATAGTAATGGGAACCCCGTGTTCATCACTTCCGCATATAAAAACAACATCGCGCTTATTCGCTCTTAAATAACGCACATAAATATCCGAAGGCAAATAGCAGCCTCCAAGGTGTCCAATGTGAACAGGGCCATTGGCATAAGGCAAAGCGGCAGTAACAGTATATCTTTTCCAGTCTTTCATAAAGTAAACAAATATAATCCCCCAAATTTAAAATCGCGATTGCAGTAAAAAAGAAGTATTCAAGTCCCCTTTGGGGATTTAGGAGCCGTGACCTTATATTTGAGCCATGCTACTACGCCCGCCTTCGCTTAAAAAAGGAGATACTATATACATATTAAGCACTGCCCGAAAAATTACGAGCAAGGAAATTGCACCTGCAGTGGCTGTTTTTGAATCATGGGGGCTAAAGGTGATTGAAGGTAAAACCATTGGCCAGGAAGAGCATCAATATGCCGGAACAGACCAGGTGCGGCTGGAGGATTTTCAGGCCGCGTTGGATAACCCCGACATCAAAGCTATAATCTGCGCACGTGGCGGTTATGGAACAGTGCGAATGATGGATGGAATTATTTTTGATAAATTTATGAAAACGCCCAAGTGGATAGTGGGCTTTAGCGATGTAACTTACCTTCATACGCATATCTCCAACAGTATAGGTGTAATGGGTATCCATTCAATTATGCCGGTACAGTTTCCTAAAAGCTCGGCTGAGGCCATTGAAACTTTGCGCCGGGAATTATTTGGTGCGAAGAATGAATATGAAATTATGCCTCACTCCTTTAATCGTGCCGGAAACAGCAGCGGCATTTTAATTGGGGGGAACCTATCCATATTATACAGTATTACCGGCACCAAATCAGGAATGAACACTTATGGCAAAATTCTTTTTTTAGAAGATATAGACGAATACCTGTACCATATTGACCGCATGATGATAAACCTGAAACGCAGCGGCAAACTACAGGGACTTGCCGGGGTAATTGTCGGTGGCTTTTCGGAAATAAAAGACAATAAAATTCCTTTTGGCAAAGAGGCTTACGAAATAATAGCCGAACATGTGGCAGAGTTCGATTACCCCGTTTGTTTTGATTTTCCCGCAGGGCATATTAGCGATAGCAGGGCATTGGTAATTGGCAAAACCTATCATATGCAGGTAGGCAGCAACCTGGTTAAGATCTATTGATGGACACTTACCTTCAATATACTGCGGTTGGCCTTGGCATTTTAAACGTAATACTTGCCGCACGAAATAATATTTGGTGTTGGCTGCCCGGCATTATCGGTTCTGCTATTTACGTTTATCTGAATGTTGGCTGGCAACTGTATTACGATATGATACTTCAGTTCTTTTATATACTGGCGGGTTTTTATGGCTGGTGGCAGTGGGGTATAAAATCAAATGCCCCAACCAGGCCCATTATAAGCTGGAGTTTTAAAAAGCAGATTCCTTTGCTTATTGGGGGAGTTGTATTGTCACTGATATTAGGATGTATTACCTATTATTACCTGCACACTCCAATAACATTTTTTGATGCCGCCGTTACGGTATTCAGTTTTATTGCTACCTGGATGATGGCAAAACGAATTATTGAAAACTGGTTATGGTGGATTGTAATTGACCTGGCAGCCATTGAACTTTATTGGTTGAAGGATGCACCACCTACTTCTTTTTTATATCTCTTTCTTACTTTAGGCGCACTATATGCTTTTATTCATTGGCGAAGCGAAATGCAAAAGAAATTAGAACCCAATGCCGCAGAATAACATTATACGAATTTCGATAACGGGGCCGGAGTCCACCGGCAAAACGGAACTTAGCGAACACCTTGCGGCGCATTACAAAACTGTATTTGTACCCGACTACTCGCGCACTTATATTGAAAAATTGGACCGCAAATACAATCATTCGGATGTACTTCAAATTGCCAAAGGAATTATTGAGCAGGAAAACAGCATGATACATTTTGCCCATCATATTTTATTCAGCGATAACGACCTTGTTAATATTAAAATATGGCTGCAGTATTATAAATGGCATGTTCCCGATTGGCTGGAGCATGAAATTATAAAACGAAAGTATGACCTCTACCTGGTCTGCGATATTGATATCCCATGGGTATCCGATAACCAAAGGGCAAACCCTACCGACAGGCTTGAATTATTTAATGCCTTTGTCGAGGCTCTTACTTCTATTGGTGCTAACATTAAATACGTCCGGGGGAAAGGTGAGAAAAGACTTACCTCGGCTATTGAACAGACAGATGATTTTCTGACTGCCTAAAACAAAGGTGGCCTTGTATTCAATCGGTCTTCCGAAATACTATAAATACCCGATTTTTCTTTTAGCTTCGTCCAGTTTAATTGACGGTAACTTATTTTCAGCAACTAAAATCGCTTTCCGCCCTGGCGGAAGGTTCAGGAGGTATAAAATGGGATGTACTACATGCACAACACCTAAAGACGGGGTTGTTACCGGCTGCCAGAGCAAAGGCGGGTGCACTTCGGGCGGATGTAACCGCATGAATGTGATGGACTGGTTTACCGATATTCCTATCTCGTTTAACGAAAACTTTAATATAGTAGAGATAAGCTTTAAAAAAGGAGCGCGGAAAGGTTTTTACCGCAATACATCTAACCTGGAGTTAACACGTGGCCAGTTAGTAGTGGTTGAAGCTGCTCAGGGATACGATACCGGCGAAGTTAGTTTGAAGGGCGAACTGGTAAAAGCGCAAATGAAAAAGCGCAAAGTAACAGAGCGCGACGACACCATCCGTAACATAATGCGCATTGCTACTGAGCAGGATATTAAAACCGTTGTTGAGATAAGGGCTAAGGAGCAGGAAACAATGATACGCAGCCGCGCCATTTCACGTTCTATGAATTTAGAAATGAAGATCGGCGATGTGGAGTTTCAGGGAGATAATAAAAAGGTTACGATATTTTACACTGCCGATGACCGCGTTGACTTCCGTGAGTTGGTAAAGGTTTACGCTAAAGAATTTAAGGTAAAGATTGAAATGCGCCAGATAGGTGCAAGGCAGGAAGCCGGGCGTATTGGCGGCATAGGCACCTGCGGAAGAGAGTTGTGTTGTTCAACCTGGCTCAACGATTTTAAGTCGGTGACAACCCAAACCGTTCGCTATCAAAACCTGGCCATTAATACCGACAAATTGAGCGGACAATGTGGTCGTTTAAAGTGCTGTTTAAATTACGAGTTGGATACTTATAACGATGCCCTGCGCAACTTCCCAAAACACGCTGAGAAGATTGACACCGAAGATGGCATGGCGTGGCTGAAGAAGACGGAAATATTAAAAAAGCAAATGTGGTACGAGTACGACAGCGACCGCGGAAACTTTTTTAAACTGGATATTGATGATGTGAAGGATTTAATTGCCATGAACAAAGCCGGTAAAAAACCGAAGAGCCTGGATGACTTTGCTTTGGTTGAAGAAGTAAAGGTGGACGAGTCTAAACACGAAGACTTAGTGGGCCAGGTTACCCTTGCAACGTTGGAAGAAAAAGAACGCAAAAAACGCAGAAACAACAGTAACAAAAACCGCGGAGGCCAAAGTGGCGGACGCAATAAACGCAAATAGCAGACCGTTTACAGTTTATAGTTTACTGTCTACAGTTTACAAAAGCCTAATTGTTAAGATGCGCATTTCCATTTACTCAATCACCCATTTACTCATTTGCTTAGTTGTTACTTGCACAGCTTTGTCTTCGTGCGATAAAGCACTGGTGTTTGAAGAGAACCAGCAGATAAAAGATTACAAGTGGAATTATGACGATGCAAAAACTTTCGTTGCCGAAATAAAAGACACTACCCAGCATTATAATATTTATGTAAGCGTCCGTCACTCGTTTCAGTTTGAATGGCGAAATACCTGGGTAAAGATCACCACCACATTTCCAGATGGAAAGAGTTTTGAAAAACGCGTAAACCTTGTTTTATCCGAACCTGATGGCCACTGGAACGGCGATTGCCTGGGCGACAACTGCGATATACAGATACCTATACAGCAAAATGCTGTTTTCCCTCAGCCCGGTAAGTACTCCTTTAAAATTGCGCAGGATATGCGCGTAAATCCACTTGCTGCTATCAAAAGTGTTGGCGTGAGGATTGAGAAAAACGTGAAATAAAAATTGCACAGTTCATTTTCTAAAGGGGGGGGGTAGGGGTACCGATTCCGAAATATTAAATGTTTAATTTTCAATAAGTTGTGCGGGAGTATGCGTACAACCGCTACCCCTCCCGGTACCGTTTCCTCGCCATAGGAATAAATTATATTTTTGCGTAAAGCATTACAATCATGGAACAATCGGATGCAAAAATCTATTTTTTACTGGCCCTGGGGGCATTTGCATTTGCATCGGTTTATTTTATAAAATACTACTTTGCCATTACCTACTGGATAAGTGTAAAGGGATTTATTGTTTCACGCAACAGAAGTTATCCGGCACCTGGCAATCTGTTTATACCAGCCATAAGGTACACTACTTTGGAGGGCGAAGATCTGACCATACATCCCGATTTTTTGCTATCAGGATTTGCTTACGAGGAAGGACAGGAATTAGACATACTTTATAATCCTGACAAACCAACTAAGTTTATCATTAAAGGAAAAGCATCACTCGGTTTGCCGGTAATATTTCTATTGGTTGGCCTTGGCTTATTGTTTTACATTTACCTGTGTGGCCCTCGCCCCGAAAGGTATTTATAGTTTGTGCTTAGGCCTGTACCTCGTCTTCTTCAAGATCATGGTTTTTTAGCACATCAGCGGGCCTGATTTTTATCCTTTTCTTCACATCCTTTCTCACCTCTTCATATTGTTCAGGCGTTATGCCATTTGGCGGCAATACTTCAAAATCGCTTTCATAGTCTTTCCAAAAATCCTTTTCCGATTTAAAGGCCCACCTGCTCTTTACATAGCTTTCAATAGCCGCTTCTCTTTCTCCCCTTATAAGTTGAACGTGGCCTTTGTTGAGGTATGAATTTGAAAAATTCCCAGGCGCAATCGCCTTATCCGTATATTCAAGAGCCTCATCTGGCCGGCCAAACAATATCAGGTAATAACCAAGATTGGTATAGCCCATAGTTTTATTCGGACCAACTTCAATGGCCATTTTAAAACAATCAATGGCTTCTTGTTTATCTCCGTTTTCGGCATAATGAATGCCCAGGTTCGCCCGGCAATAAGCTATTTTCGGATTCGCAATGAGCGCCTGCTTTCCAAGTTCAATTGCCTTATTCAAATCGCCTTTTCTCCACAATATAAGTGCTGCATTATTATAAGCATCATAATCATAAGGATTTTGAGTCCATGATATTTCATAGCATTTCAGTGCCAGGTCAGGCAGATCCTCGCTTTCATAAGCAAGGGCCAGGTTGTACCATTTAGCAGAGTCATTAGCGTATGACCTCAAAGAGTTTACCATCCGCTTTATTTCAGAATTGCCTTCTACCTCCTGCAAAAAAGCGGCTCGCGGGTCTACCATCGCCACCCTACCTGCGCCTGACCTGTCCAATGCGTTTAAAAAATCTCCAATACTTTGGTCAACGATATGCACCTCTTTAAAAGCCGAAACAACTGCAATAACACCCTGGTGATCTTCATAACGATCTCCCTCTGCATCATCCTGTCCGTTTATTTCAATCCGGGCAGTACAATTGGCAAGTTGGGGTTTGTTATACCTTGTTGCCAATACAGCCGCTTCGGCAGCCACAGATTCCCCATCGGAATATTTTAAAAGCATTTTCCAATCGCCAAAATGTACGGGAATAACAGAATCATCTGCTTCAACCTTATACTTTTCCGTAAGGCTCTTTGCTATTTGCTTAAAAACATCCTTGGCATTGCCCGATTCTATATAAGCCTGGTAGAGGTAGTCATTGTATTCCATGTATAAGAGAAATTGTTACTGCAAATAAGCATCAATTATTTAAAAATGCCTGGCTCCGTTTGCATTTAATCCCATAAATCGCTCCAATGGGTAATTAATAACCACCAACCGACAATCAACCAAAACGTTGCACTGGCAACTCAGCATTTTTGTCATATAATATTTAACAGGGCATACAAATCAATATCATGAAAAAAATAATATTTATAGCAAATATACTTCTGCAGGTAGTTTGCGCAAATACACAAAGTACACAGAGTTATATCCCTTTTCACCAGCAATTGCAAGGTCAATTCAGCAGTTTTCAGCCAGGTAGCCGAAGCGCGGGGTATAAGCAAATTGCTTTTAGACATGATAAATGGAACGGCAACCAGGGTTGGCTTTATTCAGACTCGTGCCAGTACAGCTACAATAACTTAAAACTGGAAACCGGTAGCGTGTCATACAACTATTCGCCACAGGTTTGGAATAACTTCAACAAAACAATAAATACTTACGATGCGGCCGGCAATATAATTTGTTGCCTGCAGCAAACCGCCGTTAACGGCAATTGGACCAATACCAGCAACTATGTTGCTACTTATAGCAGCTCCGGTAAATTGCTGACTGAAACATATCAGACATGGAACAACGAAAACAATACCTGGACCAATACCAACAATTTTATTTATAGTTACGATGCCGCCAACAACTTAGTAACTAAAATTGACCAGGTGGGGAGTGCAAATGATGCAGGCTGGCTGAATTTTCAAAAACATTCGCACGATTACGATGACAACACTGGTCTTAACAGCGATCTTACACAACGCTGGAATGCCGCCACGGCTAGCTGGGACAACTATTACAGGATCAATTGCGCTTACGACCCTAATGGAAACATTGTTAACCGGCTGGAACAATCATGGTCTCAATCATGGGTAAATTATTTTCAGTACCTCAACACATTTGACAACAACCATCATTTAACCCTGCAAATTACCCAGGCATGGAACACCGGCTCTAACAACTGGTTAAACCACGACAAATACTTTTATGCCTTTGATACAAACCAGAACCGAACAGCTTTTGGTGCAAGCAATTGGGATGTTACAAGCGGCAGTTGGATCCCGTATTTTCTTAACTCATACGCCTATAACGCTGCCAACCTGCAAACAAATGATCTGGAGCAGGTATGGGATATTCCATCGTCGTCTTTTCAAAACTCGTACCTGGGGCTTTACAATTACGATTCGTTAAACAACAATATACAATACCAGGATTTTACCTGGAGCAATTTTAACTGGCTACCACATATAGCCTACAATTATTCCTTTGACGGGGACAACAATAATATTTACGAACTATACCAGGTGTACAACAGTTCGGCAAGTGCATATCAAAACTCAGACCAATACTTTTTTTATTACAATGTGGATGCTGCAACGCTTATCAACGAAACAAAAAATGATTTAAGCGCCGGTATTTATCCTAACCCTTTAACCGGTAATGTTATTCA
>JAQBNQ010000345.1 GCA_028288545.1 Bacteroidota bacterium | reverse complement strand
CACAGCCTACTTCTTTAACAACACCGGTAATTGCAAGTACTGATGTTGATTGCCATGGTGCTAACGATGGAACTATAACTGTAACTACAGCAGCTACCGGCGGTACCAACCCAATACAATACTCGGTTGATGGAACTATTTATCAGGCCGGACTATTGTTTACAGGTTTAGCACCGACTACCTACACGGTTACTGCTAAAGATGCGAACGGATGTACTATAAACTCTAACACGGTAACTATTAGCGAACCGGCGGCTTCATTAACTGCAGGTATTGTTAATACCAATGTTACTTGTAACGGATTTAACGATGGTACGGTAACTGTTAGCCCATTGGCCAGTGGCGGAACACCACCATATGTTTACTCGCTAAACGGAGGAGGTTATTCTGGTACTACCAGCTATACCAGCCTTTCGCCTAACAGTTATACGGTTACAGTAAAAGACGGTAACAACTGTGTGTTCAATACTAATACAGTAAACTTAACTCAACCTGCAGTTTTGGTAGTAGTTGCATCTAACGACGGACCTTACTATGGTACTACTCAAACTATTCACCTGTTTACAACGGTAACCGGTGGAACAACTGCTTATTCTTATAGCTGGAACGGACCGTTATCATGGAGCAGCAACAGTGCAAACCCATCTATACCAAATGCTATTGTACCTATGACCGGTACTTATAACATTACTGTAACGGATGCAAATGGATGTACTGCAAGCGATACTTCTTACGTGCAGGTTAACTCGTCGGCTACTTATACGTGGACAGGTGCTATTGACGCAAACTGGACAACGGTGGGTAACTGGACACCAACGCCACTGGCCGGTGGCCCTGTAGGATGTTGGGCAGATATACATATACCACATGTAGTAACCAACCAGCCGGTTGTAAGCTCGGCTATTAACATCGGAAACCTTTTGGTAGATGCAAATGCTACGCTTACTATTAATGCCGACGTTGCTATGTGTAAAGATTTGACAGGCGGTGGCGGTGGAAGCGGAGTTATCACCGGTACAGGTTCAATTATACTGGATGGTGGAATACAACAAAAACTGGCAGGCTTACTTAAGATAGATCGCGTGAGATTGAATAACTCTGCAGGTGCAAAGACACAACCGGGGGCTTCAATACAGGTTTCTAACTCGCTTGATCTGCAACTGGGCAACTTTGATGCAGCCAACGCTGGTATCGTATTTACCAGCAACTCTGTAAACCAGGTTGGTATTATTGACAACTTTAGCCCGGGCTATACAGGAACCATGAACGGTACTATTTATGCTCAACGTTATTATGCAGGTGGTACTTCGGCTAATAGCTATAACCAGCACTTTATGGGTTCGCCGGTTAGCAACCCTGCATTCAGCCAGTTTAGTGCAAGTGGTACTTCGGGTTATATTATTCCAACTCCAACTTGCGATGAATCGCATATAGCGGCTAACTCGCCATACAGTAATGTACTTGCTTTGGATGAAACACATGGCGCTACATGTACTTCGGCACAGTGGTACGCCGAAACTATCAGCAGCGGAAATGCTGTTAATGGTGTAGGATACGCTGTAGCAAGATTAGGAGCAGGTATATTGACACTTAGCGGTGCACCAAACCTTGCACCTAACTATTCAGTACCAAACCTTACAAACACTAACTGGAGCAACGTTACTTTACAAGGTCACACTGTAAGCTCAGGATGGCACCTTGTATCTAACCCTTACCTGGCTACTTTGGACATCAGCACTGCAAGTGCAGGATTTGATAACCAGATACAGGTATGGAATGCCAACGGCCCTTTTGCAGGTACTTACCAGCCGGGCTTAGTTGGTGTAGATGCAATTGTTGCACCGTTCTCCGGCTTTATGGTTCATAAAACAAATCCGGGAGGAAGCGCTAACTATGTAATGAATGCGAGCGACAGGGTAAGAGCACCACATACTTTCTTCCGCAGCAATGATAACGAGTTGAAGATAACTGCCGAGAATACTACTACCCACTTGCTTGACCAGACCTTAGTAGCCTTTAATACTGCTGCAACCGATCAGTTTGATACGCAATACGATGCTGACAAACCATCAGGTACATTAAACAGACATACTCTTTACAGCGAAAGCAATGGAAAATGGATGTCGAGAAACGTGTTACATGACATTGCACAAACAAGCACTGTACCGGTAGGTTTTGAGCCAGGTGCTAACGCAACTTATAACTTTAACTTTACAGGTATCAATACATTTGATGCAACAAGCTATGTGTACCTGGAAGATAAGGTGATGCATATTATGCATGATGTAAGAAGCGGTGATTACAGCTTTACTGCCGATAGCGGCGATGCACGTGAGCGCTTTGTATTGCACTTTACCCCTGCAGCAGTTACAGCAATAACTGACGCAGGATGTACAACGCAAGGTGTTATTAATGTAACACAACCGGGTACTGCCAACTGGAACTACACTATTACCGATAACAACAATGCTGTGATAGGAAGTGGTGTATTGAATCAAACAAGTCCATTGGCCGTAACTGCACCTGCAGGTACTTATACGCTTACTTTAACTGACATAAACAATTACACTGTAACAGAAATGGTACAGGTAAATGGTCCGGATCCTATTACGGCTTCGTTTACTACATCAGGTACTACTGTGCAGGATGCGCAGAACATAATACTGACCTCTACCACAACCAATGCTACCAGCTACAACTGGAACATGGGCAACGGCCAAACTGAAAGCGGAGCTACTGTAAACTACGCTTACAATACGCCGGGAACCTATACTGTTGTGCTGACTGTAACCAACCTGTCGGGCTGTACATCAACGGCTTCGCAAAATATTACTGTAAACGCCCTGGCAACAGGATTGAACAGTATTGTTGAGAACAAGAGCATTGGAATCTGGAGCAACGAAAACAAGGTATTTGTTGACTTTAGAGGATTGCAGAAGGTAGATGCCGTAATTAGCATATACAACATACTTGGCCAGCAGATAAGCAACGAGAAGTTTACCAACAGTTTAGTTTATCAAAAGGAAATTGGTAACATAGAAGCATCTTACCTGATTGTTAGCGTTAAGAACGAAGATAAGGTAACATCTAAAAAGGTGTTTATCTATAACATCAAGTAACAGGTAACTCTTTTACACAAATATTAAAACAGAACCCGCACTTTGTGCGGGTTTTTTGTTTTTGGCAGGGAGAGATTGGTTTTGGATGGGTGCAAACCAAATAGTAGCACCAGTAAAATGCAAGCCACAGATTCACAGATTAACAAAATAAATTTCAAAATCCACCCGGACGGATGACCGTTATTCCAGGGACGTTATGGTTTTATTTTATCCAATAATTATTTGCATTGGAGCATTTAATCTGTGCATCTGTGGCTATGAATTATTGTATTAATGTTAGTACCAGGAATACCAGCCACAGATTCACAGATTAATACAAAATAAATTTCAAAATTCACCCGGACAGATGACCGTTATTGCGGCGGGTTTTATGGTTTTATTTAGCACCAGTAAAATGCAAGCCACAGATTCACAGATTAATACAAATAAATTTCAAAATCCACCCGACTGGATGACCGTCATTCCAGGGACGTTATAGTTTTATTTTGTTCAATAATTATTTGCATTGCAGTATTTAATCTGTGAATCTGTGACTATGAATTATTGTATTGATGTTAGTTCCAGTAAAATGCAAGCCACAGATTTACAGATTAATACAAATAAATTTCAAAATCCACCGACCAGGTGACCGTCATTCCGGCGGGCTTTATGGTTTTATTTTGTCCAATAATTATTTGCATTGCAGTATTTAATCTGTGAATCTGTGGCTATGAATTATTGTATTGACAGGCGACAATTTGGTTTGCACCCTTTTGGATATGGGGTTATCAGGCTGATGCGGTTAGTGGTATATTTAACCTGAAATTTGACACTAAATATGAAAATAGCTACCTACAATGTAAACGGAGTGAACGGGCGGTTGCCGGTGCTGCTGCGCTGGCTTAACGAAACAAAACCCGATGTGGTTTGCCTGCAGGAATTAAAAGCGCCGCAGGAGAAGTTTCCCGAAGCGGCGATAAATGAGGCGGGCTACCAGGCCATTTGGCACGGGCAAAAAAGCTGGAATGGTGTTGCCATTTTATCGCGCACCCACGAGATTAAAGAATTAAGGCGGGTGCTGCCCGGCGACCCGGAGGATGCCAACAGCCGCTATATTGAAGCCATAGTTAACAATGTAGTTATTGGCTGTTTGTACCTGCCCAATGGCAACCCGGCACCGGGGGCTAAGTTTGATTACAAACTGGCCTGGTTTAAGCGCTTACAACAACATGCCGCAACGCTGCTTGCCCATAAGGTTCCGGTGGTGCTAACCGGAGATTATAATGTAATGCCTACCGAACTGGATGTATATAAACCCGAGCGCTGGGTGGATGATGCCTTGTTTAGGCCCGAAACCCGCCAGGCCTTTAAGCAGTTGGTTGACCAGGGCTGGACAGATGCGATAAGAAAGCTTTATCCTAAAGAAACGATATATACCTTTTGGGATTACTTCCGCAATGCTTACGGGCGTAACGCAGGTTTGCGTATTGATCATTTTTTGCTTAGCCCACAGGCTGCAAAACATTTACAGGCCGCAGGGGTAGATAAAGAAGTGCGCGGCTGGGAAAAATCAAGCGACCATGCGCCGGTTTGGATTGAGTTGAGTATTTAGTAGTTAGTATTGAGTATTGAGTATTGAGATTGGGTCTGCGTGGAGGAGAGTGCTTACAAAAAAATCTGAATACAAAAAACTGAAGGAGAAGAACGCAACTGCTGAATAATTACTTATGAATGTGGAGTAAAATGTGGGTACCATACTTAAGAAGTTATCCCTTTTTCGGTGATTCTTTTAGAAAGTCAGAGAATTTCTGCCTTTCATTGTAACTTCCAAGTTGTGTTTCGCAACACTTGGAAGAACAGGCAAATGCCATTTTTACTTTTTAGCAGGCACTTTCATTCGCATATCTACCTTTTTGGGTTCTTTTTTTGCAGGATGTGGTTTTGATGGGAGCATTACGTTAGTTGGCTGACCCGCCGGTATGGCCTGTTTTGAAGTCTTTTGCATGGCGGTTTGAGCACTAAGGCCAATTAAACATATAAAAAATAGAATGCTTAAAATGAGTTTTAGATTTTTCATTAATAAAAATTTAATTTGAACATTTATAATTTTGCGCATTGTATAAGTATTTAAAGTTATCCAGAGTCGACTTTGAGCCGCACACCTTTTGCGATAGCGTCGCGTTCACCATGCTGCAAGGGTGACCTACTCCTGCTAAGCTAATTATAGTATCAAAAACGGGCATCGAAGGATAATCGGTGCTGCAAAATGTTTGACCCAATCCTTGGCATTTGTAGCAAACGTTTGAGCAGGTTAGGCACTTTTTACAAGAGGCACTGACAAGGAATAGAGCGCAAATACCTAATAATTTAATTAGTTGCATACAACCAGTTTTATTTTAAAACGACAATTTTATAAATATGAGAAGTCTCAGAATCATTTAATTTAAGATAATAAAAACCGGATGATAAATTGGAGATATCCAATGCAATTTTATCAGTTGAAAATCCAAAAGTATTGGTTTTTACCCTTAGAACTACCTTACCGGTTGGATCATATACCGATACTTCAATATTATTTATAAAAACCTTTGAAGAGGCAATCATTATCAAGTGGTTTGCAGGATTGGGATAAATATCATATACTTTTTGAGTATCAATCAAGAAATTATTTTCAGTTAATTCCTTCTTATATGTGGGCGAACATCCCCCTGATACATCGTATTCGTACCACATACTAAACGCGTCTAAAGTATCCATAGAGCAATTATAAAATTGAAGTAATACCGTTGGTTCTGCTGAAAAATCTGAAGTATAAGTACTTAAACCATTCCAGTATTCTTCATAGAGTTCGTTAATCCATTCAATATCATCGTAAATTTTTTCGCCCCACCGGTTGAAAACCCGAGCCCGATAATAGCTTGCGCCGGTTATATTAAAAAAGGCATTTGAAGTACTTGCATCACAAGTGAAAACGGCACTGTTATTTCTATATCTTTCTTCAAAATGCATATCCGATTCGGGAAATGTCACTGCGCAACCCCCAGTTAGGGCTTGAAAATTAGTATAAACCTGAGTGGAAAACCCCGGGTCTAATATCACGTACCTTGCCTGAAATGTAACATTTCGATCCGCAGTGGCTACTACAGGGCCTTGAGGTTGCCAAAAAGAACCTACGTCGGTACCGGCGAGAATAAAGTCAGTTCGCTGAGTCACATTTGGTAAATAATTACAATCCTGATACAACATATAATCTCCGCAACAGTGCATCTCAAGATCGGGAGCAGCGAAAAACATATATCTATCACAGGTTCCATCTCTAAACGTATTAAAGACCAAATAACGATAAGGCACAACGCCATTGTAAATTTTAAAGTCTATATCTATTTTCGTATAGTCGCTCCCAGCGGGAGTGGCCTCTTTATAAACTAAAAACTCATCTCCCCCAGCAAAAACCGCGCAATTACCAGGTGACGGCGGAACAGTGCATAAAGACACACTTACACCATTAACTGGATCCCCTCCCGCACTAGAATTTTCACCATCCCCTTTAGTGTAAAAAGATAAATGATAAATACCCGTTTTAAAACCACCCGCGCCGATATCATAATATATTCCCTCATTTTCAAATATGCCGGCTACATAAATTGTTCCCAGTCCGCTAACTATATCAGTTGCCCAATCGGCGCCACTTGAAAATCCTCCAAAGTGAAATCCAGTTCCAAAATCATACCAATCATCAACTTTATGAAAAGCGCCTTCATCACCACCTGGAGAACAACTCGACACCCCTGATTTACATGAAGTAAAGGACGCATTATCAAGTAAATTCTGCGAATATCCGATTTGTACCATAAAAACCGAAAACAAACAAAGGCCAATTTTAACTTCTTTTGGAAATTTCATTTTTGCTGCTTTAGTAATACCTGAAATGAAATACCTGCTATAAATTCACTCAAAAGAGAAATTTGCCGTCTGTTCGCTAAATTACCTAAGGCATAGCCATCCCAGCCAGATAATTCAAATTCGTAACTAATAAAAGGAGCAATATGTACGCTATGATTAATTGAGATTGAATAGGACAGAAAAACAGGTAAGGAGATGGTTAAAATTCCGGGTTTTACAACGTAAAGATCATTTGTTTTCTCATTTATATAAAATGCGCCTTGTTTAATGAATTGAATTTCGGTAGTGCTACTAGCTGTGAATAAAAAATTTAATCCGGTTTCGAAACACCAGTTTCTATAAACAAAACCGGGCAAGACATTAAACCCCACCTCATGTCTTTTGATTTTATAACTCGCGTAAATTGAACCGCTACTTGCAGGCGAGGAATAGTCTGCCGACCACGAAATTTTATATGCTTTAAAATAATATAACAAGCCTGTTTCAAGGGCGAATTTAACCTCTCGGTTACTACGAAACACCATTTTCAAATCGGGGTTTATAGTCGCACCTATATATAAATATTTTTTGCTTTTTACGTTATTATATACTGTGCTACTATCTTCCGGAAATCGCCAAAAAACCCGGTTGTTACTTCCTAAGGGTAACGTAACATTCGGCCCTAGTCGCAGTCCTAAATAAACATCTTGCCCATTAGTCCTTATAAATAAACACGCGAATAAAATGACTGCGACGAATTTCATTTGCTGATATGCTTTTTCAGTTTTTCAATTTCCTTCTGCTGCGCTATCACATACAAACTAAGTTCTTCAATTTTTTCCAAAAGCCGCGCATCCATACTCCCTAAATCAATACCCTCGGTAGCAACCTCCTTAGCAGATGGAACATTGGGCAAATGCTTATTCTTCTTTACATATCTCTCTAAATCTTCAATACTCATTAACTTATACTGTTTGTCAAATACATAATCACTCCAATTAGTTCCGTCAGTTTTAAGCGCCACCTTCACCCGCTCAGATAGTATGCCGTCAGAAACCCATAGACTATAACCTGTAGGCGTAGCAACATCTCCTATCTGCACACCACCCTCAATGCGCAAAATACCGCTGGCACTACCGCCATACCCCGGGTTTATAGTCAAGTCGTTAGTTGTTAAGTCGTCTGTAATTACAGATCGTATATCGCCAGTTGGTGAAACAAATCTTATTGTTCCGTCCCAACCACTGCTAGCACCCTCATAAATGTTTACAGAGGTTCCAGTTGCGCCTTTTAGTGCCAAAGTACTGTATGTGCCGGGGTCTATTCCCACACCCAATGCTTGTTTGTTTACAACTAGATAGGGGTTGGTCCATACATCGCCGCCGTCGACCACAAATTGCGGAATGGAACGGTTATTCA
>JAQBNQ010000340.1 GCA_028288545.1 Bacteroidota bacterium | reverse complement strand
CCTGCCGTTACTATAATTTCGTAGGTCCGAGCTATAACATCCAGCGATTCAGCATCGCAACCCGATACAACTTTGCATATCTTGGTAATGGTATGTTGCTTATCACCCGGATTAATCCTCTCAGGTGAATAGCCTAATTTAAAGTCTACGCCCATTTTCAGCTTCGACAAATTCTCAATTACCGGTAGGCAATCGTCCTCTGTACAACCCGGATAAACGGTTGATTCAAATACAACATAATCGCCCTTCTTCAATACTTTGCCAATGGTTTCTGACGCACTTAAAACTGGCTTCAGATCCGGAACATTATGCTTATCAACCGGCGTGGGAACCGCCACTATAAAAAAACTGGCTTGCTTTAAATCCTCTAAATCTGCAGTAAATTGAATATCCGCACCATCAAAATCCTTCGACTCCAGCTCATTGCTTGGGTCAATCTTTTGCTTCATCAGTTCAACCCTCTTTTTATTGATGTCGAACCCTATCACAGATATTTTCTTGGCAAATTCAAGGGCAATAGGCAAGCCTACATAACCAAGACCAATTACCGCTAATTTCTTCTTCTTACTTAATAATTCCTCAACCATATCTTTCACTTTATTTTTGAAACTTTACCATCTTTTAGTTCATACTTTTCGCTGCTTTCAGTACAAGTTGCAATACCGTGTTTGTCAAAATTCAACTTGTGCCCAAATTCACTCATCCATCCGGTTTGTTTAGCTGGGTTTCCCACCACTAATGCGTAGGCGGGTACATGTTTGGTTACCACCGCACCTGCCCCGATAAATGCAAATTCCCCTATATCATGTCCACAAACAATGGTAGCATTTGCACCAATCGAAGCCCCTCTTTTTACCACCGTTTTCGAGTATTGTCCTTTTCTGTTTACCGCGCTACGCGGATTAGTAACATTAGTAAATACCATAGAAGGACCCAAAAACACATCATCCTCGCAAATAACACCGGTGTATATAGAAACATTGTTTTGCACTTTTACATTATTGCCTAGTACAACTTCCGGCGATATCACTACGTTCTGCCCAATATTACAGCCCTCTCCAATAACGCAACCCGGCATAACATGACTAAAATGCCATATTTTGCTGCCATTCCCAATGGTACAACCTTCGTCAATAATAGCTGTTGGGTGAGCGAAATATGAATTGTTTGACATCCCTGAATTTTGTGCAAATATATTATTCCTTCAAAAACGTAACTGCCGTTGTAAAGCTTCTTAAAACGACTTATGCTCTTTATACAATTCCTCCTTGGGCAGATTCTTGAAAAACTCGTAAGTGATCTTTAACCCTTCCTGGCGGCTAACTTTGGGTTCCCATCCTAAAAGCTTTCTGGCAAGCGTAATATCCGGCTGTCGTTGTTTAGGGTCATCCACCGGCAGGTCTTTATAGATTACCTTTTGTTTGGTTCCTGTTAGTTTAATGATTTCCTCGGCAAACTCGCTGATGGTTATCTCTCCAGGATTGCCAATATTAACCGGCTGGTGATAATCGCTCATTAACAGGCGATAAATACCTTCAACCAGGTCATCAACATAACAGAATGCTCTTGTCTGGCTTCCATCACCAAAAATAGTAAGGTCCTCTCCTCTTAAAGCCTGTCCAATAAATGCAGGAAGAACACGCCCGTCATTCAATCTCATCCTGGGGCCATACGTATTGAATATTCGTACAATCCTGGTTTCAAGCCCATGATAAGTATGGTAAGCCATGGTCATTGCTTCCTGGAATCTCTTGGCCTCATCATACACTCCTCTTGGCCCAACAGGGTTTACATTTCCCCAATAATCTTCGGTTTGTGGATGCACCTGGGGATCGCCATAAACTTCAGAGGTAGAAGCAACCAGTATTCTCGATTTTTTAGCTAACGCTAAACCAAGCAGGTTATGCGTTCCCAACGATCCAACCTTTAGTGTCTGTATAGGAATTTTCAAATAGTCTATTGGCGAGGCTGGAGACGCAAAATGCAGGATATAATCCAATTGCCCCGGTACATACACAAACTTCGAAACATCATGATGATAGAACTCAAAATGTTCCAGCTTAAAAAGATGTTGAATGTTTTTCAAATCACCGGTTATAAGGTTATCCATGCCAATTACGTGGTATCCTTCACGAATAAACCGGTCGCATAAATGCGAGCCTAAAAAACCTGCTGCTCCTGTTATTAAAATTTTCTTCATTAGTTTCCTGCTGTTTCTCTTCCTATGCTATAATAGTAATAACTCAATTCCTTCATGTGGTCCACGCTATATAAATTTCTTCCGTCAAATATCACTTTGGTTTTTAGGAGCGATGATATCTTATCAAAATCGGGCGAACGGAAAATATTCCATTCAGTTACAATCACAAGAAACTCAGCACCATTCAGCGCATCATATTGATCAGTAGCAAACTGAATCTTACTTCCATAAATCTCCTTTACGTTTGGCATTGCCTCCGGGTCGTACACATTAACCTTCGCGCCAAGTTCCAATAAACGGTCGATGATGTAAAGAGCAGGTGCCTCGCGTATATCGTCTGTGTTAGGTTTAAAGGCTAATCCCCATATTGCTACCGTTTTCCCCTTAAGATTACCTTCATACTTCTTCGAAATTCTTTCAAAAAATCTTTCGCGTTGTATGTCATTAACCTCCATTACCGAAGTCAGTATTTTAAAGTCGTATTTGTTCTCTTTTGAAGTGTGATGCAATGCTTTCACATCCTTAGGGAAACAACTGCCTCCATATCCTACTCCGGCAAATAAAAAGCGCTTTCCAATCCGGCTGTCAGTACCTATTCCTTTTCTAACCATATCCACATCAGCATCCACCACCTCGCATAAGTTCGCAATTTCATTCATGAAGGATATCTTGGTTGCCAAAAAAGCATTGGCTGCGTATTTGGTTATCTCCGCGCTCTTTTCATCCATAAAAATGATGGGGTTACCCTGGCGCACAAATGGCTCGTACAATTCCTCCATCACTTTTTGAGCCTTGGCCGAGCGGGTTCCAACCACAACACGTTCAGGTTTCATAAAATCCTCAACGGCTACACCTTCGCGCAAAAATTCGGGGTTGGAAACTACATCAAATTCAACCTTAGCTTTTACAGCAAGTAAATCACGTACCTTATCTGCAGTACCTACGGGTACAGTACTTTT
>JAQBNQ010000265.1 GCA_028288545.1 Bacteroidota bacterium | reverse complement strand
ATACTAAAAATGAATAAACTCTGCCTCATAGCTGTTATCCTCTTCAGTATTTCCTCATGCGCTACGCTGCCCAAACAATTTCAAACAACGGACGAGATCATACCGGTTGGATATGGACCGGAGGATATGGTAGTTGATACCATTACGGAGCAGCCGAGACTTCTTATTTCCTGCAATTCGCGCAGAAAAACGGAGCCTTATTATGGGGAGATAAATGTGTATTACCCGGATACCAAACAGGTAAAGATTTTAAAAAGAACCGAACCCAAAGGGCTGCCATTTTATCCTCACGGAATTGATTTAGTAAAGGTAAAGGACAGTCTTATACTGTTGGTGGTAAACAATGATATGGCCAACCACGAGAACTCCATTTTACGTTATTTAGTGCGTAAAGACGGACTTGTTTTTCTAAACAAAATTGTTGACCCGCTTATTGCCGCACCAAACGCGGTGTCTGGCTTTAGCGATGGCACTTTGCTTATCTCCAACGATGCTCCTAAGGCGGGCAACTTTACTGATGCTTTGTTTCTTATTAAGCGCGGAAAAATAGTGTACTGGGATGGAAATAAATGTACGGTAGCCGCCGATAAATTTTGCTTTGCCAATGGCATAACCATAAAAGATAAAAAGGTGTACCTGGCTAGTACGCGCCAAAACAAAATATGGCAGTTTGATTTTAAGGATGGTAAGATGATAAACAAGGAAGTAATAGCTAAAGTAAATGGCCCCGATAACATCAGGATTGAAGGTGACAATTTATTGGTAGCCTGCCATCTTCGCTTTCTTGCTTTTTTAAAGCACATGAAAGACTCCACCAAATATTCGCCCACAACTGTTTACAGGATTCATCCAATGACCAGGAAAAGTGAGGTGGTTTATTTTGATGATGGCAAACAATTAAGCGCCGGCTCCACAGGACTTGCATTTAAGAATTGGCTTTACGTATCAGGGGTGTTTGATGGCAAGATGGTGAGGAAGGAGACGCATTAATTATTTCACTTAGTATAAATGGCATTTCTATTAATAGAAATAAGTAGAAACGCCCCCTTCAGTATCAATTAGTTACAAAGGCGATTTTTGAAAGTAGAAATGCATGAATTCATCCGTATGCCGCAACTTTCTTCCACCAACAACCTAATACCCCACTGTCCTAATAACCTAATTGCCCATCAGGCATTTTCCAAATCGGCAATAATCAATTTATGCATTTGCATCATCGCCTTCATAACCCGCCCCGATTTTGCTGCGTCACCACCCTGTAGCAACTTACCCAAAACGCTTGGTACAATTTGCCATGACAAACCAAATTTATCTTTCAACCATCCGCACTGTCCTTTTGACCCACCGTCCGCCGATAGCTTCTCCCAAAAATTGTCTATCTCTTCCTGTGTTTCGCAGTTTACAAAAAACGAAATGGCCTCTGTAAATTTAAACATGGGCCCGCCATTTAATGCGTAGAACTGCTGGCCTTCAATTTCAAAAATCCCTGTCATAACGCTTCCCTTTGGGCCGGGCCCTGCATCGCCGTAACGTGTTAGACTCACAATTTTGGAGTCTTTAAAAATGGAAGTATAAAAGTTGATAGCTTCTTCGGCGTTACCATCGTACCATAAAAAGGGAGTTATCTTTTGCATAATTTTATTTTTTGAGGTGAGTTAAATTCAATCGCGTTTTATAATTGAATAAAACAAAGATAAAGGCCATCCGGTTGCACATGAGTGTGTAATAACGACAAAGACCGGGTTAATTGCGCCTCAACTTCTGTAACCCGTCAAGCGGTTTTTACCCCCGTCCGACTGGTCATCCGGGCGGGCTTGACGTGGTTTTGATGGAATCAAATAACAACTATTTATATCTATTCATTTTTGTGCATTTTTTCTAAAAATCCTTCAAAAACCATCAATCGCCTATCGATTTCCACCTTCAACCCTAAAAATTGTTCATAAAATCGACATTTTTAGCTTTTTGTTAAGGTTTATAAGCCTACTTTTGCGGTGCCAAACGCAAAAAACCTAAAACTTATGACAAACTCACGTAAAAACGCTGTAGAAACAGTAGTAAACCGCGAAGTAGTTCCCTTGCAAATTGCCGGAGTAAAAGTATCCGACTATTATGCATCCAACGTATTTAAGGACTCTGCCATGCGCGAGTATCTTTCCGATGACGCTTACAAGGCCGTTAAAGAAGCCATTAAAGCAGGCACTAAAATAAGCCGCGAAATTGCAGATTCAGTTGCAAGCGGTATGAAGAGCTGGGCTATGCAAAAAGGTGCTACCTCTTATACGCACTGGTTTCAGCCATTAACCGGTTTAACTGCCGAAAAGCATGACATGTTCTTTATGCCTAAGGGCGATGGGGCGGTTGAAGTGTTTAGCGGAGACGCTTTGGTGCAGCAAGAACCAGATGCTTCTTCTTTTCCTAGTGGTGGTATCCGTGCAACTTTCGAGGCACGTGGTTATACGGCATGGGATCCGGGTTCTCCGGCATTTATTATGGAAATTGGCGAAGCAAAAACACTTTGCATTCCCACCATATTCATTTCGTATACTGGCGAAAGTCTGGATTACAAAGCACCATTATTAAAGTCAGCACACTTTTTAGAGCAAGCTGCTTTACCGGTGGTTCATTTATTTGATAAAGACGCTACTAAGGTTACAGCTACACTTGGCTGGGAGCAGGAGTATTTTGTAATTGATGAAGCATTATTTTATGGCCGCCCCGATTTGATGTTTAGCGGAAGAACCCTGATTGGCGCTGCACCACAAAAAGGCCAGCAATTTGAAGACCACTACTTCGGTACTATACCTGAACGTGTGTACGGCTACATGCTGGATTTTGAAGCAGAGTGCCATAAATTGGGAATACCTATAAGAACCCGCCATAACGAGGTAGCGCCTTCGCAATTTGAGTGTGCGCCAATGTTTGAAGAAGTAAGTGTTGCAGTTGACCACAACCAGCTATTAATGGATTTGATGGAGCGCGTTGCCCGTCGCCACAAACTGCGTGTGTTGTTGCACGAAAAACCATTTGCTGGTATTAACGGTAGCGGTAAGCACAATAACTGGAGCATGGGCACCGATACAGGAAAGAACCTGCTTTCTCCGGGCAAAACACCTAAGAATAACTTACTGTTCCTTACCTTTTTTGTAAACGTAATTAAGGCAGTGAATGAAAACGCAGATCTGTTACGCGCATCTATCGCTTCAGCAAATAACGATCACCGGTTAGGTGCCAATGAGGCTCCTCCTGCAATCATATCAGTATTTATCGGCTCATACATGACAGATGCTTTGAATGAAATTGAAAAGCGCGTTGCAAAAGATAAGTATGATGAGTTAAGCAATGCAAACTTAAAGTTGGATATTCATAACAAGATACCGGATGTAATGTTGGATAACACCGACAGAAACCGTACTTCTCCCTTCGCCTTTACCGGTAATAAGTTTGAGTTCCGTGCAGTTGGTTCTTCGGCAAACTGCAGCCAGGCTATGACTGTTATGAATGCGATAGTGGGTAAGCAATTGTTAGATTTTAAAGTGGAGGTTGACAAACTGATTAAAGGCGGCGAAGGCAAAGAAGGCGCTATTATGCGGATACTTCGCCAGTACTATACCGATAGCAAAAAGGTTCTGTTTGAAGGCGATGGCTACAGCGATGCATGGGAGAAAGAAGCTAAGAAACGTGGATTATCAAACGTAAAGACCACACCTTACGCGCTTGATTTTTACACCACTAAAAAAGCAAAAGAAGTATTGGTTAACACCGGTATTTACACCGAGCGCGAGTTAGATGCGCGCGTAGATATCCTACATCACACTTACAGCCTTAAAATTGATACAGAAGCGAGAATACTTGCTGACCTGATAACCAACCAGATCGTGCCTTCAGCTATTGAGTATTTGAACAAACTGATCACTAATATTAAGGGCTTAAAGGAAATTGGTATTGCGGCAAGTGCAAGCAAAGCGCAAAAAGAAACAGCTACCGAAATAGCTGAACACATTAACGCATTGAAAGTAGCAGTAGATAAAATGCAGGCAGCGCTTGAGGTAACCCACAATGGCAAAACAACTGCAGAGCACAGTAAGGCCTATTGCGATAAGGTGATACCTTTCTTCGCAATAATTCGCGAACATGCTGATGCGCTCGAAAGCAAAGTCGACGATAGCATCTGGCCTTTACCTAAGTACAGGGAGATGTTGTTTATTAGATAATGTGAGTGCGAAGGTGTCAAACACTTCAGCCAGGCCTTAATGCTTCGCCTAAGTGTCAGACACCTTTGCATTTATATCCGCCTTCCGCGCCAGCAGAAGGCCTTAATGTCTCCCGCTGGCCTGCCTGCCGGCAGGCAGGCGGGAGAAAATTGATTTCGTTACGCAGTAAAAGAAATCAATAGAGGGTGGACGGCAAATTATGTATTGACCCTACTGAATCTGGTATCCAATCAGATCATAGGATTGGGTGCGATTATTTGTGAAATTATTATTGTCCTGGTACTGAATGTTCTTATGAATTATGCCAATGCCTTTTGAAAAATATATTTCGTTTATCAGAAGATACTTAGGACCTCGATAATAGCTGTATAAATAGAAAACAGAACTAAAATTGTCAGGTGTCACAAGATATTTGTCAGAGTATGAAATGACTTTTAAGGTATCAAGTGTGGGCGTGTTTACCCATTCACTTCCTTGAGAAAATGGTAGCGATAAGTGAAAATTTCCGAAGAAGGAATATTGTTGATAAAGGCCTTTATACGTCAATCCATTCCCGCCGAAATAATATACTGCACTATCAATAATTACTTTATCATTATAAATGTAAATATAAACAAGACTTGAATCTGTCGATATGGCCTCGATCCTTTCAACTTTTAGAGTAAATGTATCGTCAACCAAATTGTTGGTATAATCGGTAAAATGATAAATCCAGTAATTACCAGTTTTGAGCGGAAAATCAGACAAAAAAAATGTTGGAGTGGAGGATGTTTTTTTTTTACATGCCCCTAATGCTAATATGAGAACAAGGCAGATGAAAAACGCTTTCATTTGGAATAGATTAGTTCGGAATAAGTTTCCTGAGAACTAAAATCAGGGCAACTTGGTGCAAATATACCTCCGAATGTACATATTGTTTGATTCGAGCAATTATCGAATTCGCTTACCGTGTTTTTACAATCATGGTCGTAGCAATAGATAATATAAAATCCCGGCGTTGAGTTATAGATAGCTTTATATATTTTTAGAGAGGTATAATTTTGGGTAT
>JAQBNQ010000019.1 GCA_028288545.1 Bacteroidota bacterium | reverse complement strand
TTTTTGCGGCCTGGGTGTGGGCGCTCAGGTCTTTTTTATGGGCTTCATCTTCAGCAAAATCATCCGGAAAGATCATGGGCTCAAAACCAACGGGGAAACATGAGGAAGCCGCCAGTATATCGCCAAGTTTTAACTTCTTAATTGAAGGAATATTGTTGTTCTTGATTCTAAGATAAAGATCACCCAAAATCTCATGGGTATCTTCCCGGCCATCAGTTTGGAAACGAAATGCCCGGCCATTTTCCATTTCAGACGAGTTAAAACAAACTTCCTCTACACCTTTATTCGAGTTCCAGAACACATCAAAATTCAGATCACCGAAAATGATTTTTTGATAGGCTTTGGCAAAGGCATTAATAGAGTTTCGGTTTTTTGTTGAAGTGCCTTCCCACTCTTTGTCGTCCTTAATTATCTCTGCCGCTTCTTTAAAGATCTTATCTCCGTCTAATACTGTATTGCGTATGTGGTCATATGTTTTAGTAAAGGGAATTCCCATGCGGTTATGTGCGGCAAATGTAATGCCCGTCATAGCGCCTGTTGAGGTGGCAGTCACAAATTTTATCCGGTTAAGCAATGAAACCCCTTCGTACTGACGATGATGCAGGTAGGATAAGCAGCCAAGCGAAAAGGCAGCAGCTCTAAAACCTCCGCCAGAAAGGGTTATGGCAATTTCGTTAAAGGGATGAAACACGTCTAACTTTGGAGGACTAACCGGTGTTCGCACTAACTCTATTCCCATATAATAAATTAACTCGTCAGCATAAAATGGCCGGTACAAATAAAGTGGTTAAACCCCTGGCAACAAAAAGCAAAAACGTTAAGAATTGTTTTTTCCCGCTGAGTTGGGCAAATATCTTTTTAACTTTTCTGTATCCAGCATTAACAAAACTGCCAAAAACAAAAACGGTGTTGCTATAGTGCGGTAATGAACAATAGCACCCATTACCGGTATAGTAACTCCAATAACCATATAATTAGTAAACGCAAATGACAAACAAAAAAGCATAAGCCAAAGTTTTGAGCCTGTTGGCCTTTTAAAATAAAAGAGCAGGCCTACAAGCGAAGCAATCAGGATCATCCCGTTTTCAATGGCAAAAAATAGTTGGAACAAGGTCCCTTTATCCCAAACAAAAGGCCGGAAGATGGAATTGACAAAAGCCTGTGGAAGCACTGAAAAAAAGCTGCCGCAATTTGGCTCCAGCAATGCTGTGTCTAACGAGCTGCCGGCATTTTCTGCCAGGCCGAGCAATATAAATTCGTCGCGCTTGTAAATTATCTTCTCGCAAAAATTGGCCCCAAAGTAATACCAACCAATAAATACTATAAAGCCGTATAGTAAAATACGCCTTGCTAAAGGATAAGGCAAACCGGTAATGGAATTACTAAGCGGAAGAAACAGGCTGCACAGTACAAGCAACACTGCCACATATATTTTGATGAGCGAAACCAATAACAAGGCGACAAGCATAAATAAAGTGTTAGCCAGGGTTCGCGAATCGTTGCCTTTAAACCAGGCAACGAGGTAAACAGATATGCCAAAGAATAAAACCGATTCCTTTAATAGTCCTGAAGTCCAGAAAATTACTGATGGGATTAGGAACAAGGGGATAAATAAGAGCGCCTTGAAATCGGCAAAAAATATCCGTAGCATTTTAAAAAGGGCTGTGAGGCCCATAAAGGTTATGAAATTTAAAAACAGGGTATCGATGTAAATATTGTAGAATGAAAAGTAATTGAGAATTGAAATGATCTTAATGAGCAAGGCGTTATTGGTCACCAAATCACCGGCCGGATGGCTGAAGTGGAGGGTGTCAAGCATGTAACTAAAAACATCCTTATCGCCCATGCCAATGCCGCTCATAATTTTAAACCAGGCGATGGGGTCGGTAAAAAGGACGGAAGATATTATTTTACTGTCACGGAAATAGCGATAAATATCGGCCTTGCTTTGGTCAGTATAGTAATAAGTGTAAATGAGCGTAAGTGCAACTCCGGCGGTTACTTTTAGCAGAAAAAACAATGCCAGGTGTTTTTTGCTTACGCCTTCAATAGCAAAGAATTTCCATCTGGAAATGAGCCATATAAAAAGTGCAACATAAAAAAGATATAAGGCTATATACAATAACTGGATCACCTGAAAAACATTGAAAATTGGTCTTAAATATAAATAAGATGCGCTTAGGGCTTAGTCCTTTTAAGTACGGATGCTTTGCCGCTAAATATTGCTCAATTTAAAGTTCTTAATTTGCCATCCTAAACAAACTTCTTGCAACGGCTTATTATAAACACTGTTTTTGCCCGTGCGCTATCAACGTTCCTTAATTTTTTGATTGCGTTGCTTATAGCCCGTCATGCCGGACCTGCCATAAAGGGAGAGGTTACTCTGTTGGTCACCACTATCTGGTTCTTCATTTTTATGAGCAATATACTGGGGGGCCAGGCGCTTGTTTATCTTATACCGCGCAACAAAATTGAGTTACTGGTTATACCGGCTTACCTGTGGTCAATAGTTATTGCACTTGTGGGTTTTGTGTTTTTAAAAGCAACCCACATCGTGCAGGCTTATCACATTCCCAGTATAGCGGTGCTTAGTTTGCTTTCAGCAGTTATCAGCATTCATCAAACGGTTTTGATGGCTAAAAAGCAGATCACCAATTCAAACCTTATACAGATTGTTTGCCTTTTGCTGCAATTGGCTGGCGTGTTAGCTTGTTTTTATTTCCTGAAGATAAGTGATGCTTATGCTTATATCTACGCCTCGCTTGGCGCTTACCTGGTTACTGCTGTAATTAGTTTTCTGCTGGTCCGCAAGCAAATAAGCTTTGCGGCTTTCAGGAAAAATTTTTCGTTCAAAGACCTTGGGCCATCCTTTAAGTACGGACTGCTTTACCAATGCGTTGAAATTTTGCAACTATTGAACCTACGCTATTATTTCTACCAGTTGGGTTTGCAGGAGGGTAGCCAATACCTGGGTATATTCTCTATTGGTATTTCTATTCTTGAAGCTGTTTGGATAATTCCGCGTGGTATCTCTACCGTTCATTACGTTTCTACGGCAAACTCCGCCGAGGTAAAACAGGAAGCCAGCCGGACAGTTAGCCTGGTTAAGATAAGTTTGCTGTTGAGTGGCCTTGCATTATTTGCAATTTGGTTGATACCCGCAAGGGCTTACACCTTTATTTTTGGACCAGGTTTTCATGATGTAAAGCACAGTATCCGGTACCTGTTCCCGGGCATTTTGATCTATAGTCTGCCCATTGTAATCAGCAGCTTTTATTTAGGCATTGGAAAATACAGGCAGCTTATCGTTTCCAATTTATCCGGGTTTCTCGCACTGCTGTTTTTTAGCTGGTTGCTTATACCAAAGTATGTAATGAGTGGTGCCGGACTTGCAGCAACGCTTTCGTTTACGGTTGCTGCAGTTGTGCTGTTTGTTTGCTTTATGATGGATACCAAAATCCCTGTCTCCAATTTTATTTTTGACCGAAAGGACTGGCAACTGATGAAGGGCAAAATGAAGTTTTAGTTGCAGGCAAATAAAAAACCCTGCTTCGCTCGTGAAGCAGGGTTGGAGAAGTATCTCACAGAGATACTCGTTATGTTCCTCTTAGGGGAGGAGATTAGGGGATGACTACTGGGCAATCATTTTTCCTTTGCCAATTACTTTTCCTTTCTGGCTTACCTCGTACATGTACATTCCTGCAGCAAGGGTTCCTCTTTGAATGGTGAAAGTATTGTCGCCGGCAACTTCTTTTCTTATCACATTTCCAACCACATCGTAAATTACCATATCGTAAGGCGCTTCTGCACCTTCAATTTTAATTACAGTGTATTGGGTAAATGGATTAGGCTGTAAAGTAATAGTCGCTTTTCCTGCAGCTATATCGTTCACTGATAATTTGTAATCGATTGTGTTTAAAGTAGTGTTACTTAATACACCGTCGTTGTAGTCAAAGAATATATTGGCAGTGTTGGTGATCTGTGTTCCCTGCGCAAGGCCTTGTAAAGGTTTAA
>JAQBNQ010000156.1 GCA_028288545.1 Bacteroidota bacterium | reverse complement strand
GATGCGATGGGCAAGAATGCTATTATCGATTTTAAGCCCGTACAACCTGGTGACATGATGGCCACTAATGCCAGCAGCGATAAACTATTCAATTACACCGGTTTCCGCCCCGAAACAAGCATTCAACACGGTGTAGGCAAAATGGTAGAGTGGTTTAACTCCCTCGATCCGGCTTTGCGGAAAATGTTTTAATTTCAGGGTTTCAAATTTCCTGATGCTCAGCCTTAAAAATATTTTTAACCGCACCAGTTATACCCCCATTTCAAACAGTGTTTTAAAGGAGTATAACAAGCACCGCGATGCAGATTCAAAAAAATATCCATGCTATTCGCCCTTCAAGAGTATTTATTTTGGGCATCATGGCCGGGCTATAACCTGTTGCTACAACCGAAACTATCTGCTGGGCGAGTTTCCAAAACAATCCATTAAAGAAATTTGGTTTGGTGAAGATGCCGACCGTCTGCGCGATTACATTGCACACAACGATTTTTCATTAGGCTGTGGCAGTTGCAAACAGCAATTGGAAGCAGGCAATTTTGACGGCACCAAGGCGAAGGATAGCGACAAAATGAAGCTGAATGCCAACCGGTATCCAAGCATTATGCAGTTTGAACTAAGCAATCTTTGCAACCTTGAGTGCGAGATGTGCAGTGGGGATTTTTCTTCACTCATCCGCGCCAAGCGCGAAAAGCTGCCGCCAATTGTAAGCCCCTACGGCGATGATTTTGTAAATCAACTGGAAGAATTTATACCGCACCTTGAAGAAGTAAAGTTTTACGGTGGCGAACCTTTTTTGATTGAAACCTATTACCAGATTTGGGAAAAGATAAAAGAGATAAACCCTTCGGTAAGGATAATTGTGCAGACCAATGCCACAGTACTTAATAACCGGGTAAAGGAGCTATTGTCTCAAACCAATTTTCACCTCAACATTTCTTTCGATTCGTTGAATAAAGAAACTTACGAGAGCATCCGGAAAAACGCAGATTTTGAAAAGGTAAGTGAAAACATAAAATACTTCCATATTTACTGCAAATCGAAAAATACCTTCTTCGGTATATCGGCCTGTGCCATGCAATCTAACTGGAAGGAGTTGCCGCAGTTCATCAATTTTTGCAACGAAATGGAAGCGCTGGTTTATTTTCACACAGTTTTTTACCCCCTCCACTCATCCATACGGGCTATGAGCCAGGATGAAATTGCAGGGGTGATTGAATATTTATCGGGGTTTGATTTTCCTGAAAATAATTCTGTTCAAAAAAAGAACAGGACGCATTATTTCGATTTTGTAAACCAGGTAAAGGCCTGGTATGGAGTTACTGCTCCGGCGCCAGTTGCCAACGGGAAAAAGATTGAAAACTTTGTTCAACTAAAAGAGGAAATCGCAGCTTTTATAAAAGCCGATGTTCGCTTGTCGGAAAATAAGCGCGAAGCCAAGGTTCAAAGAATAAATAAAAAGCTAACCGAATTTGAAAACAACCTGGACCCCGCGTTAGTGCGACAAATGTTTTCAACTATTAATGTTGCCGACCCCGGGTTGATTGATAATGTGGTGAGTTATGCCGATAAACTGCCGGTAAGGCTGTTGGTAATGATGGCCAAGTCAAACGCTAAAAAATGATAATGTCTGAGTATATACTGCAGTCATTCCTCTTGAAACGGGTATATATATTCGATTTTTTTTTGCCAAACCTTTTGCTAAATGATAATTGCAGTAAAATATAAAATATTAATATCTCTTTTTGTGATTGTTGGTTTTATTGCGATTGTTGTCACCGATCATTATGTGAATGGTCACCAGGATGCGCTAGATGCCAAGGCCAGAGAACTCTTATTCGATACCGCTGAAATTAATGGTCGACTACATTATCTTGGACGTGTACCGTATTTAGATTGCTTTTCAATGGAATCAGCACCTGATATTAAATATGCAATTACCTTATCTCCAACTGCGGCAAATGAAGGAGAAATTTTTGTAGCATTGGCTTCTGCTGGTGATAGCTTAATTAAACATAAATACTCAGATACTATTATGGTAATAAAGAATAATGTTAAGTACTATTTTTTTGACAGGAACGCTAAAAGATTGATTAACCACTGATTTTCTTGAAAAATCTCGTAAAATGAAAGGGAATGCCTTGGGCTACTCTATTTGTTGCCGAATATCCTTTTAGCTGAAAAGCTAAAAGTTCCATGTGGTTTTGAAAATCGTTCAGGAAACTACATTAATGAATTCTATGAGATTAAAATAGGAATTGATAGAAATACGCAATGAGTAAAAATAAGTTTGTGTTTGTTGTTTGTGGAGCCCGTGAGCATATAGATACGCTGCACTTTTCTATGCAGTATTTGCAGCAGCATTCGGTTAATGATATTATCGTAGTAACCGATTCCTCAAGAAATGAAATACCTGTTGAGCATAGCAATGTGGTTGATATCGAGACTCCGAAAGAGTTTAATCACCACCAGGCCAGCATTTATTTAAAGGTGGGTTTAAATAAATTTCTGCCCAAGGGGTTTAGCTATTGCTACCTGGATACAGACGTTATTGCCCTTACAAACGAGTGTGACGAAATATTTAATTACAAAAAGGGGCCAATAACTTTTGCCGCCGACCATTGCCCAATGCCCGAGTTTAGCCCTTATGCGGTTAAGTGCGGTTGCGCAGAGGAGAACCAAAAGCAAAAGCAGGAATTGGAATCGCTGATTGTAAAGTATGATCCTGCGCTTAATGGCGACCCTGTTGCCGTAAAAAAGAAGGAAGAAACATTGGCCAAGTTTGAGGCCATCAAAAAAAATTGGTTTAGAAACCTGAGCGTTAAGTTGCGTTTCAATCTTGCACGAAAACAATTTGTGTTAGACGAGGATACAATTTACGATCGCGCTACCGGCATTTGGCACGACAGGAATGGTAGGAACATTTTTGTTACTCCAAATATGGAAGAAGAGGTGATGAAGCATTCCATTTATCGTTGGGATGCTGAGCAAAAAATATGGCTGGACCAATACGGCAAGAACGTTTACAGTTTAAAGTGCGACCATCTTAAAGAATATATCGGCGATTTATGGAGGATAAATGTTGCCGATAAAAACTTCCGTCACTGGAATGGCGGCGTTTTTTTGTTTGATGATGACAGCGAGGAGTTTTTGAATACATGGTTTGATAAAACGATGCAGATATTTAAACTGCCCCAATGGCGTACCCGCGACCAGGGCACTTTGATTGCCACTGTTTGGCAACTTAATTTGCAGGATAATCCGGTGTTGCCAGCTAAATTTAATTTTATTGCAGACCATGATAACCAGAGGTTAAAGATGGATAAGGAAGGAAATTTTAGTCTTGACGATTTTACTACAAGTATAAGGCCGGTTTTTATTCATATATTTCATTCATTCGGTAAAACTGGCTGGCCGGTTTGGGATTATGTGTACAAACTGAAACCGCAGAAAAACTGAATCCTTTCAACAATCATTGGCATTGAAAAAGTATTTCCTAAAAAGGGTTCTTTCGTTTTGGAATTCCAAAATGCCGCCGTTGCTGGTGATCATTTACTATTTAATGTCGCGCAGTTCTTATCAATCGCCGGATTGGTATCAATACATTTTACTTTTCTTATTGTCCTCAATAGGCTTCGGTATTATGGGATACCTGATCAATGATTGGGCTGATATAAAGGAAAACAGTTTACAGCAGCGGCCTAATTTTATGGGGTCAATACCTGCTATGTGGCGGTATGTATTGACTCTTCCGGCTATTGCCGTTGCGGTTGTGCCCTGGTATTTTTTATTGTTTGATAAGATAGTTATTGCCTTACTAAGCATTCAAATTTTGTGTTACCTGGTTTATTCGTTTTATCCGTTCAGGATTAAAGAACGCGGCATGGCCGGACTTTTGTTAGACGCGATCTATGCCCATGTGCTTCCTGCGGTTCTGGTGATCTATGCCTTTTCTCAATTGGGTCATGTTGATTTGACGATGGGCTTTTTGGGGTGCGGTATTTTGTTATGCTATTTAGCAGTAGTAGGCGTCAGGAATATTATAATGCACCAGCAAAAGGATTTTGAAGATGATAAGAATGCTGGTACAAAAACATTTGTTGTAAGTAGTGGACTGCGAAAGACCAATGTATTAA
>JAQBNQ010000083.1 GCA_028288545.1 Bacteroidota bacterium | reverse complement strand
TCACCTCCAACGCCCGCGTTTTAACCACTGTTCCATTTACAATCTTCAGGTAATTCATAAAGGCCGCGGTGTCGTTTTCAGTGTAACCGTAAACGTCAATATCGGTCAGTTTCGGATTAACGATAGTCGACTTACTTTCGTAGCTGCTTAGTATTTCTATTTTCTCTCTAAACTCTTCCGCCCGTTCAAATTCCATTTCAGCGGCATATTGGTTCATCCTGTTTTTCAGGTAATTCTTTACCGAGCCGAAATTGCTTTTCAGGATGTTTCGTATTTGCAGGATATGCTGATCGTACTCTTCCTTGCTCTGCAAGGCTTCGCAGGGACCTAAGCAGTTTTTTATGTGGTACTCCAGGCACACTTTAAATTTTCCGGCTTCAATATTCTTTTGCGTTAGGTTAAGATTGCAGGTACGTAACGGGAAAATATGCTTTAACAGGTCAAGCACTATTTTAGCATTATACATGGAAGTGTAAGGCCCTAAATATTCCGAACCATCCTTAATTATTTTGCGGGTAAAAAACACACGGGGAAAAGGTTCGTTCTTAATGCAGATGAAAGGATACGTTTTATCATCCTTCAGCATTACATTATACCGCGGCTGATATTTTTTAATGAGCGAGTTTTCGAGTAAAAAAGCATCCTGCTCTGTTTCCACTATTACAAACTCAATCTTCTTTATCAAAAAGATCATCCTGCTAATGCGGTGTGAGTGATCGTTTTTAGTGAAGTACGAAAACACCCTCTTCTTAAGGTCTTTGGCCTTACCTATATAAATGATATTCTCATGCTCATCCAGGTACTTGTAAATACCGGGCAAGGATGGGAGTGCTTCACGAAAGTCTTTAAACTCTTCTAAGGTCATTTATTGCTAAATTAATGGAAAGTCGTCAACAGGTTTAACCAGGGAACCGGGGAAACGCTATTCGTACTCGCTGCCCTTTTCCTTACCCCCGCCAAACTTGCTGCAATCAAGTTCGATGTTGATGCGACCCTCGGGTTGTTCAAAGGTATGGTCGGGATTCACTTCTGTTTTAAAGTGAAGGCTATCGGAGTAAACTCTTTGAAAGAATTTGGCCCATATCGGCAATGCACTGCTGGCGCCTTGCCCGTTTTCCATGCTATGGAAACGAATGTAACGGTCATCGCAACCAACCCACGAACCGGCAATTAAATCAGGAGTACAACCTATAAACCACCCATCGGAATAATTTTGAGTGGTTCCTGTTTTACCGAAAATATCGTTCATCAACTTAAACTTGTAGCGAAGCCGGGTAGCGGTACCACCCAAAACCACATTGCGTAACATGTTAACCATTACCCAGGTGGTTTGTTCATCAAGCGCTTCATTTTTATTAGCTACAAAATCCTGTAGCACGTTTCCGTTACGGTCTTCAATACGGGTAATAAATAAAGGCTCCACGTGTGTTCCTTTATTGGCATAGGTGGTATAAGCGCCCACCATTTCAAAAAGAGAAATATCAGCGGTACCCAAACAAATAGAAGGCTGTACTGTTATATCGCTTTTAACGCCCATGGTTTGCACCAGCTTTTCAACGGCAGCAGGGCCAATTTCATGCATCAGTTAAGCCGTAATTGTATTAACCGAATTCGCCAGACCTTGTTTTAAACTTAAAGTGCCGCCGTATTTGCTATCGCTGTTGTGCGGCGTCCAGTCCTGTAACAGGTTAAACCGTGGATCGCCTTTATCAAAAGTAATAGGCTGATTAGGCACCCGGAAACAAGGCGAATATCCCTTATCCCTGATAGCTACCGTATACACAAAAGGCTTAAATGTTGAGCCTATCTGTCGCTTAGTATTAATGTTTACGTGGTCAAACTGAAAGTATTTGTAGTTGATACCACCCACCCAAACACGTATAAATCCCGACTCCGGATCCACAGCCAAAAATCCATTCTGCAACATCATACGATGGTACCGTATAGAATCGAAAGGAGACATAATAGTATCCTTCTCTTCATTTGGATTATCGTAAGTAAATATCTTCATCGGTATCGGCGTCTTCATTATCGTCTCGATCTCCTCCTCGCTCTTACCTTGTTCTTTCAAATCAATATACCTCGGACAGTGCTGATAAATAGCCTTCCACTCTGTTTTAAAGCTTTTCCATGGATCCTTGTCTTTCCAGTATTTAAAGAACTTCCCCTGCCACTCAGTTAAGTGTTCGCGCTGCGCTTCCTCGGCATATCTCTGCAAACGCGAATCAATAGTGGTGTAAATCCTCAAACCATCCTTGTACATGTTATACTTGCTTCCATCAGGCTTACGATGAGTTTCGCACCAGTCCTTCATCCACAACCTAAGATACTCTCTAAAATACGGCGCCTCTCCCTCATTCTGCGTATCCGGATGAAAGTCGAGTGTAATAGGTAACTTCATCAGCGAGTCGCGCTGCACTTTGGTGATGAACTTATAGTTGTACATCTGGTCCAACACAACATTTCTTCTTTGTAGAGAAGCCTTTTTCTTTGCCCTCGGATTATACTCGGATGGCGCCTTTAACATTCCAACCAGCACGGCCGCCTCTTCAATTCTTAACGAATCAACAGGTTTACCGAAGTAAGTGTTTGCGGCAGATTTAATTCCAAAGGCATTATCGCTAAAAGGTACTGTATTAAAGTACATACTCATTATCTCCTCCTTGGTATAGGCCCTTTCAAGCTTTACAGCAATGATCCACTCCTTTAACTTGCGGAACACCAGTTTAAACTTGCTCAGCTTCTCCCTCGGAAAAAGGTTTTTAGCCAACTGCTGCGTTACGGTACTTCCCCCTCCTGCTTCATGTCCTATCAAACCCTTTACCACGCGCAACAGAGCACGAAGATCAACCCCGGTATGATCGAAGAAGCGAATATCCTCAGTGGCCAAAAGCGCATTACGTAGATTAGGGTTAATATTCTCATAAGCAATGTTGCTGCGGTTTTGCAGGTAAAATTTACCTATCACCACTTTATCGGTACTAATTACCTCCGTGGCAATACTACTGTTAGGGTTTTCCAATTCCTTCAAACTGGGCATATACCCCATTTTACCAATGGCAATCAGGTAAAACACCAATACAATAGTGCAAATGCCCAAAACAAACATGGCCCAAAAAGCAACCAGCAATTTATGTCTTCTCATGTGGAGGGGCCAAATGTAAAAAGAAAAACAGCATCAGGTGGCGCGTTTCCAAAGCGGGGAGGGCTATTTCTATTAATAGATATAAGTAGAAACACCCCAATTTGTCAACCCCCTTCGGACTTGAAAATCAATTGGTTATAAGTTTATTAATTATGAATTATCTTAATGATAAAAAAGTAGAAATACCACTTAACATGCCCGGACAAATCGGTATGCCGCCTTTAAAAGGAAATGGGGCTTACGCCCCATCCCTTTACACCCAAAATACATCCGTGATTCTTTTTTAGGGAGCGACATGAGACGTAATAATAAAGACGAATAGAATTTCCAGGGTTTTCA
>JAQBNQ010000035.1 GCA_028288545.1 Bacteroidota bacterium | reverse complement strand
AAACCACGCTTATCAGAATGATAACCCGCATCCTTTACCCGGATAGCGGCACTATTTTATTTAACGGCGAGATTCTTTCGGATAAGCACCCTGCCCAAATCGGATATATGCCTGAAGAACGCGGGCTATACAAAAAAATGAAAGTAGGCGAGCACCTTATTTACCTGGCGCGGCTAAAGGGACTTAGCAAACAACAGGCTAAAGAAAACGTAAACGCCTGGCTAAAGAAATTCGAAATAGAAAGCTGGTACAACAAAAATATTGAAGAGCTCTCTAAGGGTATGAGCCAAAAGATCCAGTTTATAGCTACTGTAATTCACGATCCGCAATTGCTGATACTGGATGAACCATTTTCCGGTCTTGACCCTATTAACTCTAAGTTGATTGAAGAAGAGATACACGCCATGAGTGAGCAGGGAAAAACCATTATTTTTTCAACGCACCGTATGGAACAGGTAGAAGAGATATGCGATGAAATAGTATTGGTTAACAAAGGCAAAAAGATTTTGGAAGGGGAAGTAAAGGAACTTAAACAGCGGTTTAAGGAAAATAAATTCAGGATATCATTTAATGGCGAAGTAAGCAACGGCTTAACCGAAAAGCTGGTTGTTGTTGATAGAAAAAAAGGGGACCTGGTAGTGCAGTTTGAGCAGGAGCATCGTGGCAACGAATTGCTGAAGTTATTTGTTGAAAATGGTGTAGAGGTAACTTCGTTTAACGAGTTGTTGCCAAGCATTAATGAAATTTTTATCCGGCAGGTTCAAAATAATTAACCAGGCATGAACAAGATATGGATCATAATGCAACGCGAATATATTAGCCGGGTAAAACGTCGTGCCTTTATCATTACTACCCTGTTGGCACCTATCGGCTTTTTCCTGCTTATATCTTCCACCGTGCTCATCGGCAAATACGGGCAAGGCAAAGCAGATGTTGCTGTTATTGACGACAGCGGATTGTTTAAAGAGATTCCAATACCTGATGCCGAGGACCAGAGCGTTTATTTTCACAGGATCAATGAAAAGTATGATGATGTAGTGAAGCAACTTACCGATAAAAATGAGAAGGAGCAAAAGTACCAGGCTGTTATTTACATCCCCTCTAACTTTAACATCAACTCGCCTAACAATCCGAAAATTGCCTACCGGTACATTAAACGGCCGGGCATTAGCAAAAAGGATTTCATTAACCGGCGAATGACTGCGGCCATTGGCAAACTACGAATGAAAATTTTGAACGTAAGCCCCGAGCAGATTGAGCAAATGCAGCAGGAGGTGAGCATGAATTACGAATCGTTGGATAACAAAGCCGATAAGCAGGGCAACACCGATGCAGCTTCTGTAGCAGGACTGGTGATGGGTTTTGTCATATACATTTCCTTGTTCTTTTACGGCACCATGATAATGAAGGGAGTGATGGAAGAAAAAACCAACCGTATAGTTGAAGTACTCACTTCCTCCGTAAAACCTTTTCAATTATTAATGGGTAAAATTGTGGGTATAGCAGCGGTGGGCTTAACCCAGTTTATACTTTGGATATTATTAATGTTTGTGGTAAACATTGTAGTAGGCATCATATTCGGCATATCTATAGGCCACCAGGCACCGGGTATGGCTGCTATGCAGGGCAAGGGCCTAGACCAGGACGACATGCAAATGATCATGCAGAGTATGGCTACTCTTCCTTATAAACAGATCATCATTCTTTTCCCTTTTTATTTCCTTGGCGGGTTTCTATTATACGGTTCTTTATTTGCGGCTGTAGGAGCCGCAATTGGCGAGGACAGCGACCAACAATCCTTAATGTTGCCTATCACTATTCCTATTATCATTTCAATCTCCATTGCAGTTAACGTAGTAAATAATCCGGATAGCAACCTGGCATTTTGGGCTTCTCTAATTCCGTTTTCTTCGCCGGTGGTAATGAGCACCCTGCTTCCCTTTCGCCCTGAATGGTGGCAAATAGCCTTATCAGTTATCTTTCTGATAGGTGGTTTTGTTTTTACCACTTATATCGCTGCCAGGATATACCGGATAGGTATTTTGATGTACGGCAAAAAGGTAACCTTTAAAGAAATGGGCCGCTGGATATTTGCCAAAATCTGAGGTGCTTTACTTCAAGGCTCTCAAATGAATTACCTAAAGGCCGCATAGAGTTACAGGTTTATTTGTTCTGGTGTTATATGGCTGTCTTACTCATTAATTTAAATTTAAACCTTTTCTTTACCACGTTAAGTAATTAATAAAGACCCATATGAATAGAAAGATTACCTCGCTCCTTTTATTGCTAATTCCTTTTATCGGCTTTTCTCAAAAGCAAATTGCTGTTGAAGAAACCAGCCAATCTATGAGCCTGGGAAGCCACCCCGGTTTTAAAACGGAAATTCCGGAAGGGGTATTTAAAGAAGTAGAACGCGATTGGAAAAAATACCTCAACTCAGCCGGTAAAGGAAAAATGTCTGATGCTAATGGCGAGATAGTGGTAAGAGGGATTGACAATAAAACTATCAGCCAGTCTAAATTTAATATATACAGCAAGCTAACAGCCACTGGCACTGGGGTTAGTCTTGTTGCCTGGTTTACCACTAATGACACGGTCTTCTTTTCAAAAAAACCAGGTGGTGCCGAGGCTGCTGACGCGCAAAGATATATACGCGACTTTGCCACCGCCGAATATTTTCTGGCAATAAGGGAAGCTGCGAAAAGAGAAAAAGATAAACTGGAAAAGCTAAAGGATGAGTTGGAAAAAAAGATAAGAGAGGAAGAGAAGTCTACCACCCTGATTGCCGATAATAAAAGGGCCATTGCCCGCGCACAGGAGGATATAAGTGATAACCAGGCGGAACAGAAAACGGTTTCATCGGAGATAACATTAAGACAAGCGGAGTTGGCAAAAGCAAGAAGTGCTGGTGGTGATATTTATAAGGCAGCAGACCACGCCTTAAAAGAGGAAGAAGACCGGAAAAAGAAATTAGCCAGCCATGCCGAAGATCTGCACAAAAAGATTGACAATTGGAACAAGGAAATAATTACCGAAACCCGCGACGTCAATAATTCAACCACCGAGCAAAAGCAAATAACCGACAGCATTGCAAAGCAAAAGCAAGTAGTGGCGGATATTGAGAATAAACTGAAAGGGATTAAATAGGGCGAAAAATCGCAGCTAAATCCTGTTTTAGTTCAATAGTTTTCTAATTTCTTTATTTTGTGCCCAACAAGAAAGCAAAGATGAAAGGAATAATACTTGCAGGAGGTTCGGGAACAAGACTTTACCCCATTACATACGCCATAAGTAAGCAGATGATGCCTATTTATGATAAGCCGATGATCTATTATCCC
>JAQBNQ010000014.1 GCA_028288545.1 Bacteroidota bacterium | reverse complement strand
AGGATGACATTAGATGAACACCCGTGTTTCCAATTTTTCGTCAAAAATTAGGAACCCAAATTGATGGCAAAGTGATGCCGGAGGGATTTATTGGACCTTTCGGCCCTTTCTATACGCAATAATTTCTTGTATTTTCACTTTAGTGCCCCTAAACTATTTTTATGCCTAAGCAGGATAACCTTATTCAGCTAATCAAAACATTAAGCCCCGGCGAGCGCAGATATTTTAAGCTTTTCAGCGGGTTACAAGCCGGTGAAAAAAAATACGTCCGACTTTTTGAATTACTGGAAACCAGGGGAAATTATGACTCGGGCGAGTTAACTAAGGAATTGGGTATAACGACAAGCCAATTGGCTGTGCTTAAACATTACTTAAACCAGGTACTGCTAAGTAGCTTACGAAGCAATATTGAAAAGCCCACACATACCGATGAGCTTTATAGTAACCTGGCAGATGCCCGGGCTTTATTAGTACGACGGCTATTTGCCCAGGCATTGGAAATCATTGAAAAAGCCCTTGACCGCGCATGGGAACTGGAGCAGTTTGAATTGATTGACGACCTGCTTAAAGTGAAGTCCAACTGCCTTATAGATACCCATGATTTTGACGGGTTACAACAGATAAATAAGGACTATAGAAAATTGACCGGGATAACAGAGGAACTGAATGAAATAACCCATTTGCGCTATATAAGCATGTGGTTGGAAAAAGAACGCGAATCTGACGCGGAGATAAAAAAACTGCTGAAACATCCGCTGTTAAAAAAACGGCCGGAAATGCTTAAGAGTTTGCGGGCACAAATAGCATGGTACTCTACCGTAAGCAATTGCTCAAAAGCCTCCACAGGAAGAGAGGAATTTACACTTGCCCGTAAGGAATGGGCATTTTACAAAAAGCACCCGGAGATTAAAGTGATACATGGAATGGCCTATGTAACTGCTTTTACCTGCATTGCCACAGCAACTGCTGAAGCGGGCGATACAGATGAGGCACTGACATTGCTTAGTGAACTTGAACAAGTGATTGATAAAGGCGAGGTGCAGGTAAGTAAAGCGAAAGGGACCTCGGTTAAATCTTTTATATACAATATGCGTACTATCATTTTTCAGGCTAAAGGCCTATTCGAAAAAATGCTGCAGGAAATTGATAAGGTTCAGCCGCTTATTAAGGGACGTCCGGTGATGGAGCAGTTTGAGGTAAGTTTTTCTCATGCCGCTGCGCTTGTGCATTTAGGTTACAGCCAACAGGCGGTGGCTAAACTGGATGAGTTGATACAAATGAAACTGCCGGTTCGGGCAAGTCTTTCAAAAGCGTTGCGGCCTTTATTAATAATGGCCCAAATTGATATGAACAACTATGCCCTATTGCCCTATTTAATTAAGTCGGCTAAGGCATGGATGAAGAGAAACACTTATGAGGATAAGGACTATAAGCTGTTTTACTCCCTTATTGCGGAAACAGTAAATCCTCTTGCACCTCAAATTCAACAACAGGCGTACAACAAATTGCTAACTGCTGTTAATGAAGGTAAGTTAGGACAGCTACATGATGATTGCGCTTTGGAATATTGGCTTGAAAGAAAAATTAAAAAACGGTAAGCTGGTAGCAGTGTTCACCTGGCAAATTCCTCCGGCTGTTTAATATTTGGAATTCATTAAAGCCACAGAAAAGAGTTTATTTTGTTTCAAACCCCTTTAAATGCGCAAGCAGGATAACCTTATAAAACTAATTAAAAGTATGACGCCTAATGAAAAGCGCTACTTTAAATTGTTTAGTGACCAACAGCCCGGAGAAAAACGTTATCTGCAATTATTTGATGCACTTGAGAGCGAAGAGGACTTTGACACTGCCGGTTTATGCAAGTTATTAAATGTAAAACCCGCACAACTTGCCGATGACAAATATTATTTGAACCAGGCTGTATTAAAAAGTCTGCGCAATACAGAGGAATTACCATGGCAACAACCACAGCATTTTAAAACCTTGATGAATATTGATATCCTGCTTAACCGGGGCACTGTTGAACCGGCCTTAGTACTTATTGAAAAAGCCTTAGCCGATGCAAGACACCTTGAAATTCATCCTTTAATAATTATCCTGCTCAATTCAAAACGACGGGCTATGGTATCTAAAGGAACGCTAAGCGGATTAAATGATATTATTGAAGAACTTAAAACAGCCACTGCCGCAACCGTTGAATACAATGAATTGCTTAATATTTGCACAGAGTGCCAGGTATTAGACTTTGAGCGGAAGGACAAGCGAAAGATATCAGCCATTTTAAAACATCCTTTACTGCAAAAAAAACCTGAACAACTTTTAAGTTCTAAGGCTGCGAGTTGTTGGTTTAACACGTACCAACAAGCTTACGATCTTTTGGGCGAAAACGATAAGCTGATGGATATTACACGGCACATGGTTACGTATTACCAGGCGCACCGGAATTTCCTGGACATTTCGCCCACCGGGTATATATTAGGACATCTTAGCCTTGCACAGGCCGAATCCATTAAACATAACCACGCCAGATCCTTAGAACTTATGGCTGCTTTGAAGCCCTTCCTAAATAAACCACCCCAATACCTTTCGCCGGGCCAGTTGGAAAATGTGCGGTTTTATTTTTACCTGGTTGAAGCACATGTAGTTTTAGCGATTGGACAATATCAGAAAGCCGTAAGCCTGGGCGAGGAATTATACCTGAATAAAAATTCGCGTGTTGTATACGAACAATATGCACTTATCTATAACCTGGCAGTGGCTCTTTTGCACACCAAAAGAAGCAAGGACGCTTATGACAAGTTGGAGGAGCTGTTACAAATGGGCGATGATATAAGAGTTGATCTGCAAATATATGTTCGGCCCCTGCTTATACTAGCCCACCTTGACATGGAGCATTTTTCGCTGATACCTTATCAAATAAAATCCGCTAAGTCCTGGATGAAGAGAAAAAAGATGAGCAACAGTGGTCTTGATGTTTTTTTTCATCACGCATATGCCCTGGCTAAGACTCCTGGCAGACAACGTAAAGCGACGTGGGTTAAGCTAAAGGAAGCTGTAGAAAATGGCGAGATGAAAGATTTTGACGATCAGGTTCGCAGCCTTAAAACCTGGTTAAAGAGTAAAACAGAAATGCAATAATCTCTTGCTGTTGTTTCAGAATAATAAATGAAAAAGGCCCGGTAAACCGGGCCTCCTTTCACTTTCCTTTATCGGGAATCCCGATTAAACGGGACCTACCCTTCAATAATAACGTACGAACCTATTGCACCGGGAACCGCTCCACTGATAAGTATCAGGTTCTGATCAGCTAACACTTTTACCACTCTTAGATTCAATACTTCAATACGATTGCCACCGGTTCTTCCGGCCATTCTAATACCTTTTAATACGTGAGATGGATCTGATGAAG
>JAQBNQ010000004.1 GCA_028288545.1 Bacteroidota bacterium | reverse complement strand
TCCAAACACCAGTGGCTGTGTTAACTCCTCCGGTACTTCCGCTGTGGTTATGACTGCCATCGGTAGAAGTTGTAAAAGGCCCTGCATTGCCAATGCTCCCGGTTTCGTTATGGGTATGATCTAATAACTGCATGGATTGAAGTACACCGGTTAAGGGCCCGGCTGCGCCAATATTGGCGGCTCCTCCTGCTGCTCTTATAAATTCGCCGTTGGCAATATCGCTTGATACCCATTGTGTGCAGGGATAAAGCGTATTCGGGTCAGCCGCATTGAACCATTGAATGTAAGTAGAGCCAATAGGCGGAGTATTTACATTTTGCCAGCAGGTGCCATTAAAAACTTCGGCGGCCCCAAGTGTTGTGTTGAAGCGGATAGCACCTACCGGTGGTGCGGCAGGTTGTTGCGCCGTAGTACCGGCGGGTAAACCGATGGCATCGGTAGCATTATCCTGAAAAGACACAACCGGTGTTGTTGTGTTTAAGCCAATATTAGTACCCAACTGAAATAATACCGAGTTACAAAGATCGGTGGGGGAAGTAAACATAGTTACATAACCCGCTCCAGCCGTTGGGCAAATAGTGCCGGGACCAGTTGGCCCTGTAACACCTGTAACACCTTGTGCACCTGTTACACCCGTTACGCCTGTTACACCGGTACTACCCGTTGCACCGGTTGGTCCGGTTGGGCCTGAGAGGCAGAGCGAATTCCAGATACCGTTAAAATAAAAGTAGCAGCCCACATTGGTATCGTACACCAGCAAACCCGCGGCGGGCGTTACTATGGCGGTTCTTTGCGCGGTGGTCATACGCGGTGCAAGAAACCCTTTATCGGTGGCAGTAAGATCAAGTATGGAAGTAGGGTCGGGGGTGGGGGTACCTATACCAATATTGTTTTGGGCAAAACCCTGAACCATGGCCAGGGCCATTACAAATAACAAGCAGATTTTTTTCATGTAGTCCTTTTTCATTATCGAAGATAGAAAAGTTAGGGAATAGAGGTTAGCACGAGACATTAGACACGACACTTTAGACATTAGACACGAGAAAGTGTCATCCCTAACGGGATGTGAATTATTTTACGAATTGTTTGCTACCGGTATGTTGTGCCTAACGGCACATCTCAACCCAAGAGCTATTCCTGTTAGGGAATTAATATTGGTAGCTACAGATCAGCGTGATATTATCGTCCCGGTTATGGACAACACCTTGACAGGATAAACGGCTATATTCCTTCCCGCCCAGATGATCAAGTTGATGATTTATAATTGAATAGCGTATTTTGGCCAGGTGGTAATTGAAACACAGAATCAGTAGATTATTTTTGTTTTGGATTTTGTAAATTTGCTTAAACCCGAAAATATGGACTATTCTAAATTTATAACCCGCGACCCAATTGTTATGTTGGGTAAGCCAATTGTAAAAGGAACAAGGATTACGGTTGAGTTGATTATGCGAAAACTTGCCGGTGGATATTCTATAGAAAATTTTTTAGAGAGCTACCCTCATATTACAAAGGAACAGGTTTTGGCCGCTTTTGAGTACATGGCAGATCTTATAGCCAACGAGGAGATCAAAGAAGTGGCATGATCATCTTCGACGAAAACGTAGAAGTTTACTGGATAGAGTTGATAAAGAATAGGGGATACGAAACTTTTTCGGTAACAGAGCATTCCCCTGGCATTTCGGATAAGGAAGTACTTGAATTGGCGAGAATGCACAAAGGTATCCTCATTACTGAGGATAAGGATTTCGGAGAACTGGTTTTTTCTTATGGAATTCAAGGCGTTTCGGTAATGCTAATGAGATATGACCAGCCTCAATATGAAACGATCGAAAACCATGTGCTGCAATGTTTAGAGGATTATTTTAAAAATCCCGATACATGTTTCATTACTATTTCCCGCAATAAAATACGAATCAGGCGGATATAATCATTATATCAAATACCCCCAACTGTTCCGCCGAAAAGCAGGAAGACTACTGAAAAGCTAAAGTCTCCAACTTCAACACTCCCGATACTAAGAACTTCCAAAAGCCTAAACTTGTACACCTTGAACACTTGTACAGGGTGTACCACTTGTACTAGGCTGTACCACAACAATCCTTATGCCACGGTATCATCCCTAACGGGATGTGAATTATTTTGCTAATTGTTTGCTACCGGTATATTGTGCCTAACGGCACATCTCAACGCAAGATATATTCCTGTTAAGCAGACCAAGTTGATGATTTATAATTGGATAGTGTATTTTGGCCAGGTGGTAATTAACTATATCTATTATTGTATGTACTGCTTAATAAGTTTAGTTAAGAGGCAGCGGCCAGTTGAGCATATGGTAACCACATCTCTTTTTTCCAGTACTCTTTTACTAGTTGCCATGTTGTCACTTGCTTATTCAGGTTTATGGCAATTGGTATTTGGTAGATTTACAATACAGGGTGGAATTCTTTTAATGGCCTTTTGTTACTTAGGCAGTTGGTGTTACCTCAACCATAATCAGCGTAAGGAGAAAATCATTGCTCACTTTCAGAATCAGAGGGGTTCTTTACATAAAAAGGATGCCTTAATAGGTTTTATGATAGTGTTCCTTTCGTTTATCTCATTCGTTGCTGCTACTTATATTATGGATAAAAATAAGGCAAGGACAAACGCACCAAAAAAGACGGAACTCCGGCTAAAGCACATTAAATTGTCTGAATCACGGATTATGCTGATTGCATGATTACGCAGAAAATTCAGATCCGTGTAACCCCTTTAATCAGTTTAATCCTTGCTTCAGGCAATGAGTTTAACTGTAAACCCCAAACCGTAAACTGTAAACAGCCTACGCCAACACATCCGCATATTCCGGCTTACGGTTGAAGACGCTTTTTGCGTAGGGGCAAACGGGGTCTATTTTTATGTTGTGGGCACGGGCGTAATCTACGGCGGCTTTTACCAGTAGTTTGCCAAGGCCTTTGCCTTCCTGGCTGGGGTTCACTTCGGTGTGTACGATCACCATTTTATTTTCGTGCGGGAAGTGGTAGGTCATAACGCCTACCTTTTGGCCGTTCTCTTCAATATAAAAGCTGCCGTTTTTGTTGTCGCCGTGTTGCTTTACTTCCATAGTTCAGGGTATTTGTTTGCAAAAGTAATCAATGCTGTAATTGTTGAAGGATCACGCTGTTGGTAAAGGCTGCAAATTTTTCGTTGCCTATATCGCTAAAGTGCCTTTTGTCGATGGCCTTAAAATCGGTGTCGAAATTAAAGCCGCTGGTAAAGTGAGTAAGCGGCAACAGGTCGCGGAAAATTTTGGCATATTTTAATGAGTTGCCGTCCCTTGTTTTCAGGTTCTTTAAAAGGTCTTTATCAGGATCGGGAGTGAGCACAATGGCCAGGGGAAGGTTTTGTGTTTTGCAAATGCTGTCGATGCTGTGCAGGTTTTGGTAACTGGCTCCGCAGTCGTAACCCGCTTTATAGTTACCTTCCGGAAAGCCCGGATATAGCTTGAAATACCATTGGGTAGTTATAGACAAGTGCTTACACAACCGGGGCAAAAGTTCTTTCCTTTTAAACAGGGTGGCTGTGTAGGCATAGTATTCGTAAGCCTCCTGTGCGGTTTTAAAAATGCGGTTTGGTTCACCTTCCTTTTGGGCAGGAACCACGCTGCTTAACCAACCGGCATTGGTTTGGTAATACAGGGGAATGTTGGGCGTTGGTTGCCGTGGGTAGTTCATTATATCGTTCGCCCCACAAAAAACAACCAGCAGCAAATCGGGTTTTAGTTTCGAATATCGTTCTGCCACCAATTTGTATTGAAGCGGGTCTGTGCCCCCAACTCCAAAGTTAAAGACCACATAATCCCTTTGTAAAGTCCGCAATTGCTCAACAAAAGTTTTATCAAAAGTGGTGGTAGTTACACCTTCAACGTAGGAGTCGCCAATTATAAAAACTACCTTTTTGCCGAGTTGATGGAAGGAGTCCATTGTTTGTTGGGTGTAATCAAAAGTTGAAAGGAAGCCCTGGGCATTGATATGGCGAAGGGGGTCGTTCCAATTGTATTGGGCGTTGTGGTAGTTCATCCCGTTTTCGTCGCACAAAAGCAGTTGGTTGCTTACCAGCGAATCGGTGCAATGAAAGGCCGGGTATAGTTGGCCGGGTACCATGCCCTGGCGCCGACTGCGGATTTCAAGCCCTGCGAACAGCAATGCCATCAATAACAAGGCCCATAACCATCGTTTAGCTATATGTGATTTAAGGGCCATTGGATAGAACGCTGATTTGTTATGATTTTTATGATAATACAATTATGATTGAGAAAGGTAACATTAATTAAAAAAACACGCAGTCCCGTTAGTGGCAAAATATAGGTAGTTGTAGCCAATTTATAGCTCCGCGTTTTAACGCGGAGAGTTGTGTAAAAAAGCGTAATCGGCTTTAGCCGGAAATGACTCAATTTTGGCTAAAGCCAATTCTATACTCACACTTATCCCCAACTTAAAAGTCGGGGCTATGATTATCAATTTAATTAAAAAAGCCCTCGCGAAAAATCGCGAAGGCTTTGTATAACTGTCATAGTGAGTAGTTCGACTGCGCTCACTACAGGCTTCATCTGAATTATCCTATCAGTTCAACTCCGCTTTCCTGTTTGCGTTCCAAACGGTCTACTTCTTCTTTGTTGGTAACGATCATGTTGCGGAAACGGCGTAAGCCTGTTCCTGCAGGGATACGGTGACCTACAATAACGTTCTCTTTCAATCCTGCCAGGTAATCCTGCTTGGCATTGATAGATGCCGTGCTCAATACTTTGGTAGTTTCCTGGAACGATGCTGCAGATATCCATGAGTAAGTAGATAGTGAAGCGCGGGTAATACCTTGCAGTTGCGGTGAAGCAGTTGCAGGGATAGCGTCGCGGTATTCAACCAGTTTCTTATCGGCTCTACGGAGGATAGAGTTCTCTTCGCGGATAGCGCGTAAGCTAACGATCTGTCCTGCCTTAAGGTGCTCGGAGCTATGTGCTTCGGTTACTACCTTTTTGTCAAACATTTCGTCGTTAATATCCAGCAATTCAAATTTCTCTACCGATTCGCCTTCCAGCAATCTTGTATCGCCCGGATCGTCAATGATCATCTTACCCATCATCTGGCGAACTATCACCTCAATGTGTTTATCGTTGATCTTGATACCCTGTAAACGGTAAACTTCCTGAATTTCGTTCACTAAGTATTCCTGTACAGCAAATGGTCCTTTAATGTGTAGGATATCGGTTGGCGTAGTGGCACCATCCGAAAGCGGTGTACCTGCGCGAACAAAATCCTGCTCCTGTACCAAAATGTGCTTGGAAAGTGGCACCAGGTATTTTGTGATCTCACCATCGCGTGATTCAACGATGATCTCCCTGTTACCTCTTTTAATACCACCAAATCTTACAATACCGTCAATTTCGGCAACGGTTGCAGGATTACTTGGGTTACGTGCTTCGAACAATTCCGTTACACGAGGAAGACCTCCGGTGATATCCTTTACCTTACCCATCAAACGAGGTATCTTGGCAATGATCTGTCCTTGTTTTACAAGATCTCCGTTGTTAACCACGATGTGGGCAGCAACCGGGAAGTTGTAAGTTTTACCTTCTTTACCGTGTTCAACGATGATGGAAGGAATTTTGGTTTTATCTTTTGATTCGATGATAACCTTTTCGCGGTGACCAGTCTGCTCATCCATTTCATCGCGGAAAGTGATGTTTTCGATAATGTGCTCGAATTTCACTTTACCTGCCAACTCGGAGATGATAACGTTGTTGTATGGATCCCACTTACAGATCACATCGCCTTTCTTTACATGCTTACCATCTTTTGCAAACATGGTAGCACCGTAAGGTATGTGGTTAGCGATAAGCGTTTTGTCAGGATTGTCTTCTTTAACAATTCTCATTTCGCCGGTACGGCCGATAACGATGTTGGCTTTTTCGCCATTCTCGTCAACCGACTGTGTAACACGAACACCGTCAAACTGGATGATACCATCAAACTTGGCTTTCATTTCACTTTCGGTAGAACTCATGCTGGCGATACCCCCAACGTGGAAGGTTCTCAGTGTAAGCTGTGTACCTGGTTCACCGATAGATTGAGCTGCAATAATTCCCACTGCATCACCTTCTTCAGCCAACCTGTTTGTAGCCAGGTTACGTCCGTAGCATTTTACGCAAACGCCCTTCTTGCTTTCGCAGGTAAGTACCGAGCGGATCTCTACAGATTCAATTCCCGAAGCCTCAACTTTTCTTGCAGTAGCCTCGTCAATTGCCTGACCTGATGCTGCAAGTAACTCATCCGTTTCAGGATGATAAACGTCTAATAATGAGGTTCTTCCGAGGATTCTGTCAAACAATGGTTCAACAACATCTTCGTTATCTTTTAAAGCTGAAATAGTGATACCTCTAAGCGTTCCGCAGTCATCAACATTGATAACCACATCCTGCGCAACGTCAACCAAACGACGGGTCAAGTAACCCGCATCAGCCGTTTTTAAGGCCGTATCTGAAAGACCTTTACGCGCACCGTGGGTACTGATAAAGTACTCCAATACCGACAAACCTTCTTTAAAGTTCGCCAGGATCGGGTTCTCAATAACCTCACTTCCCGTACTTCCGGACTTACGTGGTTTAGCCATCAAACCTCTCATTCCTGAAAGCTGTTTGATCTGCTGTTTAGAACCCCGGGCTCCGGAATCAAGCATCATAAAGATGGAGTTGAAACCTTGCTTATCTTCGGCAATCTGCTTCATCAAAGCGATAGTCAATTGGCTATCGGTTGCTGTCCAGATATCCACCACCTGGTTAAATCTTTCTTTATCGGTAATGAAACCTGCCTGGTAACTTTCCTGAATTTCATCCACCTTTCCGTTGGCAATTTCAACCAATTTATCCTTACTGGTTGGTACCACCACATCACGTAGGTTAAAGCTCAATCCACCCTTAAACGAGTAGAAGAATCCTAACTTCTTAATATCATCCAGGAACTTGGCAGTTGTAGGAATGTTGGTTTCGGCCAAAATGTTACCGATAACGTCCTTCAGTTGCTTTTTACCAAGCATCTTGTTTACGTAACCTACTTCCTCAGGCACTACCTGGTTAAATATCAATCTACCAACGGTTGTATCCATCAGTTTTATAACATTCTTGTTGTTTTCGTCTTTTGTACGAACGCGGCATTTAACTACTGCGTGAAGTTCAACCTTACCTTCATTGTAGGCAATGATAGCTTCTTCAGTTCCGTAAAATTTAAGGCCTTGTCCCTTAACGATCTCTTCTTTAGTGCTTCTCTTTTCCTTGCTCATGTAGTACAGACCCAATACCATGTCCTGAGAAGGAAGGGTGATTGGAGTACCGTTTTGAGGGTTCAGGATGTTGTGAGATGCAAGCATTAACAATTGCGCTTCGATGATTGCGGCGTTGCTCAGTGGCACGTGTACGGCCATCTGGTCACCGTCAAAATCGGCGTTGAACGCGGTACATACCAGCGGGTGCAATTGAATAGCCTTTCCCTCAATCAACTTAGGCAAAAAGGCCTGGATTGATAAACGGTGGAGTGTTGGGGCACGGTTAAGCATTACCGGGTGTCCTTTCAATACGTTTTCGAGGATATCCCAAATAACCGGCTCTTTCTTGTCTACTAACTTCTTAGCTGATTTAACGGTCTTTACAATACCCCTTTCAATCAGTTTACGGATAATAAACGGCTTAAATAACTCGGCTGCCATATCTTTAGGCAATCCGCACTCGTGTAATTTCAATTCAGGTCCTACAACGATTACCGAACGGCCAGAGTAGTCAACACGCTTTCCTAACAAGTTTTGACGGAAACGGCCTTGCTTTCCTTTCAGTACGTCTGAGAGGGATTTCAATGCACGTCCACCTTCAGCCTTTACAGCGTTCGATTTACGGCTATTATCAAACAGGGAGTCAATGGCTTCCTGTAACATACGCTTTTCGTTACGTAAGATTACTTCGGGAGCTTTGATTTCCAACAGTCTCTTTAAACGGTTGTTACGGATAATAACACGACGGTATAAATCGTTCAAATCCGAAGATGCGAAACGACCACCATCCAAAGGCACTAAAGGACGCAATTCAGGTGGAATAACAGGCAGGAACTGCACTACCATCCACTCTGGTTTGTTCTCGATATGCTCATTTGCTTCGCGGAACATTTCTACAACGCTCAAACGCTTCAAAGCCTCAGCCTTACGCTGACGTGAAGTTTCGTTTGCCGCATCGTGGCGAAGTTTGTACGACAGGTCGTCCAGGTTAATTCTTGAAAGCAGGTCTTTAACAGCTTCAGCACCCATTTTGGCGATGAATTTGTTAGGGTCCGTATCTTCCAAAGCATGGTTATTCTTCAACTCTTCTGCATCTAAGGCAGAGAGGTATTCCTCTTCTGTCAATAGGTCCAGGTAAGCTACGTTTCTTCTTTCTTCGCCTTTTTCGGTCATCAGGTCAACACCTGTTGCAGCCTTTCCTGGCTGAACAACTACGTATCTTTCGTAGTAAATGATGCTCTCTAACTTTTTAGAGCTGATACCCAACAGGTAACCGATTTTATTAGGAAGCGATTTGAAATACCAGATATGCACAACAGGTACGGTCAGTTTAATGTGGCCCATACGCTCTCTACGCACTTTCTTTTCGGTTACTTCAACACCGCAGCGGTCGCATACAATGCCTTTGTAACGAATTCTCTTGTATTTACCGCAGTAACATTCGTAATCTTTGGTAGGTCCGAAAACGCGCTCGCAGAACAAACCTTCCATTTCGGGCTTGTAAGTTCTGTAGTTAATGGTTTCGGGCTTTTTGATTTCTCCGTTCGACCGGCCAAGTATCGCATCAGGCGAAGCCAGCATGATGGTGATCTTAGTGAAATCTGATCTTTGTTTAGTGTCCTTTTTGATTGCCATTGCTTTTGTTTAATTAACAAAAAAATAAAATAAAGGAAGAGTACCGAATACACCTGATCTATAGCTAAAACACAAGGTTTTTGCTACGTTGATCACCTTTGTAATTTTGATACTGAAGCTGCTTTCGCGCCTGCCGGCTTGCATAATCACAGCTGAAGAGTTGTCCAATAATTGCAAAGTGAGGTGCGAATGTAATACAGTTTAGTTGAAAATGCAAGTAATGGGTGAGATTTGTTAAAAAGAACCCGGGCGTTCCCGTCACGTTAATCACAAGGCAAGGCTGGTTTGAACTGATAGATTGTTTTTGTAAATTTGTTTAGATGAACGAAATCATATTTTTAGTGGAAGAAGCTGCTGAAGGAGGCTTTATAGCCAAAGCCCTCGGCGAAAGCATAATCACCCAATCTGAGACATTAATTGAACTCAAAGAAATGATAAAAGATGCAGTTAGGTGTCATTTCGATTCAAATCATTTGCCTAAAATGATACGGCTTCATTTTGTTAGGGAAGAAGTTTTTGCCGTATGAAAATACCGCGGGACCTATCAGGTGCGGACTTTATTAAATTGCTAAAGAAACATGGCTTTGAGGAAACCCGTCAAACCGGAAGTCATATTAGATTAACTACTCAAAAGGAAGGCGAATACCATATCACCATTCCTAATCATTCTCCTCTAAAAATTGGCACCTTATCCGCCATATTAGCAGACATTGCATTACATCTAAAAATGAGCAAAGAAGAGCTAATGTTTGACCTGTTTGGGTAGCTACTTGGAATCGCCCGAACTATACTTTAACGACAAAACGCTCTGGCCCTGCAATGACGGAAGTTCCGTAAAAACTCAGCTCATGGCACAATTTTGGATTTTATTGGTTTGTTATTTATTCAAACCATAAATCAAAAACCATGAAAAAGATAAAAGATAAGGAAGTGGTTTCGGCTAAGGACCCGAACCCTGCCCGCAAAAAAGCTGACTCTATTGAAAGTGATACTAAAAAGTCGGCCGGGCTTGAGGATGATGGCGGACTTATTACGGGTACCGGAAACAACAAATCCGGCACAACCGGCGGAAGGTCCAAACGCAGGTAATAAAATTAATCAACCAATGGCAAATCCTCCGGGCAACCGGGGGATTTTGTTTTTAACCAGGCACTGCGCTATTACCGCCACTGCTTTAAAAACCGCTTATTAATCTTCTCAAACAACTTTAAATAGCTACCTGCATTTACCACGGCACCTGTCATCTTTTTATCATCCCCTGTAAATAGTTCCTTTTTATGGCAGTCTGCCAGGCGCAAGGCAGCTGTAATTTTGGCATTAAACATTAACCCGTTACTATAGCCTAAGGTATATGTACAGGTCAATATATCACACTCTTTTAGCCCCTTTGCCGTTATCTCTTTTTGATTTTTAAGCACCTCCAGGCTATCTTCTGCAAATAGGTTTTTTAAGCCGTCTTCAAACGCTGCTTTGTACTTACTAAAATTGGGCGCATTGCTATTGCTGGCCTCGCGCAGAAGCACGTAACTGTAATGTTTGCCACTGAGGGTATCCTGCGCTGATAAGTTGGCGGCGCTTAAAATTACAAGAAGTAAAATGCCAGCTTTAGGGTTTTTCATTCCAGAGTAAATGTACAAATCCATTGCCGGAAAATCGAAACACAGCAATCAATCCAAGTCGCAATAGTAACCAGGGATTTTGCGTTTGGGGTTATTCCTTAGGTCCTTGTGCAATTATTTGCCCATTTACCGGTGAAAGAAATTTGCATGATGCTGCCAGTACTAGCCAGAATTCCACTTGGTACGGTTTTGGCCGGGCTTGTATTATGAGAAACAATAAAAATAAACATATAACACTTAAAATAATATCTGGATTCGTTATAGCCTTCCTGCTGTTTATCGGTATCTTTTTAATCATCGATTACAGCCACTACCAAAAAGACCCAAGCCCATACCGCACGTTTATAATACCCCGGCTGGAGGTGTCGGTGTTTGAGGTAAATGAATTAACCGCCGACAGAACCGACATGACGG
>JAQBNQ010000637.1 GCA_028288545.1 Bacteroidota bacterium | reverse complement strand
GGATAACAAACAACAGGCCTATCACAAAATGCAATACCCACCCAAGCACCAGATTTCCCTTAAATAATGAGCCTAATAAAAACTGGATTTTTGTGGCGGGTAAGCCTATAAGGGGAGCCGCTAACATAAAACCTGTCATAACCGCAGTAGCAACAATTGCTGCCAGTATAATCTTCAATATATTCATAACCAATAATTTAGGTGAATAATTTAATTAAAGCCCTGTCTATGTTTAAATCCCAAAATCAAGACAATGGCTTAAAAACCAACGCCTTTTAAAAGGAAACAAATTATCCAGTCAATAGTTTAAACCTTTTTCAATACATCCTCGCCTATTTAACAAAAACATATATTTTATCTACTTTGCGCTACCCATATAATTGATCCAAATGTTTTTGCGTAGGGAAAAGACTGTTACCATACTCAAAATATTAGTTGCCCTATTGCTGGCTTCGGCCAGCTCAATTATGTGGTTTTATTACGGGTGCACTATTTACAACGACCATATTACCTCTAAGGATTTTTTGTTTTATGGTTTTTATCCCGCTGGTTTAGGTATTTCCGCCATTCTTGCATCACTGATATTCGATGGGAATTTGCAGGGCGTAGGATTAAGGTCAACACAGGCAAAATATATAGGCACCGCCGCTCTGTTATCCCTGGTTCTTACGGTATTACCTTTTGCCCTCAACTTGTTTCTTTACCTCACCGGTCTTAATTTGTTTCCAGAAATATATGCTCAGTTGCTGCTTTATCTATTTCCGGGGCTTGTCATTTTATCAATCGCCGAAGAAGTAATGTGGCGCGGAATACTTTTTACTTCCTTTTCGCAATTCTTTAATTTTAGTACCACCAGCATAATTATTGGATTGCTTTGGGCCGCGTGGCATTTTCCAATCATTATACACAGCAAGTTGCTGTATAGCGACCGGCCTTTGGTTTTTAGTCTTATTATGTTTACCGTACTCACGGTGGCCTCATCGTTTATTTATAACTATTTAAGGGCTGTTTCGCGCAGCATATGGCCATGCGTAGTCTTACACACTTTGCAAAATTTTTTCTTCTACACCTTAATTGGCCCAACAGAAAGAAGCGTTTATCCCTGGTCATCTTTTTTTATGAATGATATTGGACTTCTTTATGTTTTGGCTGCACTGGCCGGTGCTTTATACTTTGGATCAAGAGGAAGAAAACTCCTTTCGGGAAATAAATTTTCTCAATAATTTGCATAATTGCCGTAGTCCCCTTTTATTTGCGTCACTAATGATCACTAAAGCAACCATCGTTTCCTCTATCCAAACAGCCACGTGCTGTATGTGTTGCTGCTGTTGTATGTGCTAATAACAACAGCATTTTCTATTTAGTTTTTTCTCAAATTTTATTGTCTCCCCAAAAGCACCGAAGTGAAACTTCATATTCATATATTTCTTTACCCCAATAGCAACCGCCGATGTCGGCCTTTGCAAATCTCTAATCCCGCTGGCAATTCCAGGCAGGGACAAACAGTTATCGCGCTGTTTAACATTAAAACAAGATTAATAGGATTCAATTTTTTTCTCTCTTAAAACACAAATACAATGAGCAATTATAAATTTGAAACACTTCAGTTACACGCCGGCCAAACAGTTGATCCCGTTACTAAATCAAGGGCGGTGCCTATCTATCAAACAACCTCTTATACTTTTGATAGTGCAGATCATGCTGCCAATCTTTTTGGCTTAAAGGAATTTGGTAACATCTATACCAGGATTCAAAATCCAACTACAGATGTTTTTGAAAAGCGGATAGCCGCACTCGAAGGCGGCGTTGCGGCATTAGCCGTAGGCTCCGGTCAGGCAGCACAATTTATTGCATTAAACAACATTCTGCAGACCGGCGATAATTTCATTACCACATCATTTTTATATGGAGGTTCATACAATCAATTTAAAGTCTCCTTTAAGAGACTGGGAGTTGAAGCGCGCTTTGCCAACGGTGATGAACCAGCAAGTTTTGAAAAGCTGATAGATCCCAAAACTAAAGCCATTTATCTTGAGACCATCGGAAATCCCGAATTGAATATTCCGGATTTTGAAAAGATTGCTGCTATTGCTAAAAAACATGACCTGCCTTTAATCGTTGATAACACGTTTGGCGCTGCGGGTTACTTATTCCGTCCATTGGAGCACGGAGCAAATGTGGTAGTTGAATCCGCAACCAAATGGATTGGCGGCCACGGAACAAGCATCGGCGGTGTAATTGTCGACGGCGGTAATTACAACTGGGGCAATGGCAAATTCCCCCAGTTTACCGAGCCAAGCGAAGGTTATCACGGTCTTAAGTTTTGGGAGGTTTTTGGTTCCGCTGGCCCTTTCGGCAATATTGCATTCATTATCCGAGCACGTGTTGAAGGCCTTCGCGATTTTGGACCAGCAATAAGCCCCTTTAATTCCTTCCTTTTGCTGCAGGGATTAGAAACTTTGTCTCTTAGAGTACAGAGAACAACCGATAACGCCCTTGCTGTTGCAAAATGGCTTGAAAAGAATGAATTTGTAGCTAAAGTTAGTTACCCCGGTCTAGAAAGCAGCCGCTATAACGCATTGGGTAAAAAGTATTTGAAAAACGGATTTGGTGGAGTACTTAACTTCGACATTAAAGGAGGGAAAGATGCAGCTAAGGCTTTTATCAATAATTTAAAACTGATCAGCCATCTCGCCAACGTGGGGGATTCAAAAACACTTGCTATCCATCCGGCTTCAACAACTCATGAGCAACTGAATGAGGCAGGGCAAAAAGCGGCAGGGGTATCGCCGGGTTATATCCGTATTTCCGTAGGCACTGAAAACGTAGATGATATTATTGAAGACATCAGGCAAGCCTTTGAAGCGGTAAAAGCTGCAACCGGCTCTATTGTTACTACAAAAGACGGTCAACCAGTTGCCCGATAAAAATTATCTTGGCCCTCTCTTTTATTAAGGAGAGGGCCTTTTTTATGCACAGTGCAAAGTACATATACCAGCAAAAATTCGACCTTGAATGCGGGCGCTCATTGCCCGGCTTAACGATTGCGTATTCCTCCTACGGAAAGCTGAATGAAAACCGCGATAATGTAATTTACGTTTGTCATGCCCTAACAGCAAATTCTGAAGTAGCAGAATGGTGGCCACACATGGTTGGCGAAGGTCTTGTATTCGATACCAACCGGTATTTTATAGTTTGTGCTAACGTCCTTGGCTCCTGTTATGGAACTACCGGACCAGGAAGTATAAATCCTGAAACTAACGAGCCTTATTCGCACAATTTCCCTCTAATCACCATTAGAGATATAGTAAGAACACACCAACTCCTCGTGCAACACCTGGCAATAAAAGGAATACAACTTATTTGTGGAGGATCCTTAGGCGGCCAACAGGTTATTGAGTGGTCTGTAATGCAACCCGATCTAATTAACAATGCATTTTTTATTGCAACAAATGCACGTCATTCGGCCTGGGGTATTGCATTTAATGAAGCGCAGAGAATGGCTCTGATGGCTGGTGAAGGTGGCCTTGAAGCCGCAAGAGCAATAGCCATGTTATCGTACCGTAATTATAACATGTACGATAACACCCAAACCGATGATGTTGAAAAGTTGGAGGATTTTAGAGCAGCTACCTATCAACGTTACCAGGGACAAAAATTAAAAAACAGATTTGATGCCGACAGTTATCTAACTCTAAGTAAAGCGATGGACACGCATCACGTAGGCAGAGGAAGGAATTCTGTGCAAGAGGCATTGGCAAAAATAAAAGCCAAAACCTTGGTAGTTGGCATTTCGTCCGACATCTTGTTTCCAGTTTCGGAACAAAAATTTTTAGCAGATAATATTAGCGGGGCCGTCTATCGGGAAATTGATTCTCCGTATGGGCACGATGGCTTTTTAATTGAAACCGGGCAGATTACAGAACTTTTAAGAAAAGAACTTTCTATATGAGCAATAAGCTGAAGATCGGATTATTTGGATTTGGTGTTGTAGGTCAGGGACTTTATGACATACTGCACAAAACTAAAGGTATAAATGCCGAGGTGGTACGTATTTGCGTAAAGCACAAGGATAAAACGCGCCCAATTTCTGCCGATTATTTCACCTTCGATAAAAAGGATATTCTGGATGATGATTCTCTTGATATCGTGGTTGAATTAATTGACAATGCAGATGAAGCATTTGAAATAGTTTCTTCCGCGCTTAAAAGGGGTAAAGCGGTAGTGTCAGCTAATAAAAAAATGATAGCTGAACAGTTGGAGGAGTTGTATGACCTGCAACACAAGTACAATGCTCCGTTTTTATATGAGGCCTCGGTTTGCGGAAGTATTCCCATTATTCGAAACCTGGAGGAGTATTACGATAATGACCTTCTTGATTCTCTGGAAGGTATTTGTAACGGAACAACAAATTACATTCTCACCAAAACCTCGGAGGAAGGTTTGAGCTATGAAGCTGCCCTAAAACAAGCACAGGAACTGGGCTTTGCCGAAAGCAATCCAACCCTGGATGTTAAGGCCTTTGATGCTAAGTTTAAATTGGTCATTCTACTGAATCATACGTTTGGCTTGTTTGTTAAGCCAGATGAGTTATTCAATTTTGGCATTCAGAATCTTTCTGTTTCGGATAGTGTTTATGCAAAAGAAAAAGGGTTTAAGATCAAGCTGATTGCCCATACTTATCGCACCGACAACAAAGTAGTGGCTTATGTAATTCCAAAATTCATTAGACCACACGACCTGTTTTATGATGTTAGGAATGAGTTTAATGCGGTACAATTAGGAGCAGCTTTTTCTGACAAACAATTTTTTCTTGGCAAAGGAGCCGGCAGTCATCCTACGGGATCGGCAGTTTTATCAGACATAGCCGCGCTAAGCTATCATTACCGGTACGAGTATAAAAAGGTAAAACAAAACGGCGATATCCCATTTAGTAACGACCACGATCTCAAACTATATATCCGTTATGTAAACGAAGCCATCCTGGACGAACTGAACGTGCATGACATCACTCAGCGATTCT
>JAQBNQ010000600.1 GCA_028288545.1 Bacteroidota bacterium | reverse complement strand
CCTGAATGTCCTTACTAACTTATTACCTGGAATTTCTTGCTCATGGTGCGTTCTTTACCATCCTTGCTGCTGATAAAGTTCAGGGAAAGGAAATACAATCCCGAAGCGTATTGAGAAACATCTAATTTTTGAACTGTTTTAGCGTTTACATCATAAGTAGTGTGATAAACATCTGCTAATTTCTGGCCCAGTTCATTGTAAAGAACTACAGAAACCTTGCCTTGTTCAGGAAATTGAAAGCCGAAAGAAGTATAGTCTACGGCAGGGTTAGGATAAACTACAAAAGAACCGAACTCATCTTGTGTAAGATCAAGTAGCCCTAAAAAGTTTGTATCCGTTGGTTGCTGGAAGCCCTGGGTAAGAATATTACCGTTGGCACTAAAGGTCTGCACCATGGTCATTTCACCAACCGTGTAAGACAAGCTTCCGTTAGCGTTTGAAGAAAAACCTCCTGTACTCGAAATTACGGTAGGAGTTAACATTTGCCCTTGAGAAACGAATGTAGCCAGTAGAGCAACAACAATTAAGTATATTTTAGTCATATGGAGAATTTTGGTTAAAAATACATTGATTTTCTATCTCACCAAATTTTTGTTTGATTTTTTTTATCCTGAATTAAAATCAAGAATAAGGTGCGCTACATATATGAATAAGAGTGTGGATTTTTCTTCCCGTAGGGTTAACAAAATATGCGGGTTTCCGCAATGTGATGACAAAGCCTATAGTCTTTATTAAAGTAGTTCAAATATCATATCTCACCCGTACCCATATCATTTTTGACAATTCCGGTTCAATAGAGCATTCTTACTCTAATAGTATTTTTGACCTCCTTAAGTAAGGACAGCGCCTCTTTAGAGAGAGCAGTATCTACGTCAAGAACCACATACCCTATAGTATCATTGGTTTTAAGGTACTGACCAAGAATATTGATGTTGTGCGTTGAAAGCTTGGAATTTATTTCGCCCAAAACGCCCGGTACGTTTTTATGAATATGAAGAATACGATGTGTTTTTGCCTGCATTGGTAAACTGAGCGGCGGTACCGAATGAGATCCTGTAGTTACGCCTTTCTCTAAAAAGTTAAGCAGCTTTGAGGTCACATCCAGACCTATGTTCAATTGCGCTTCTTCGGTTGAGCCGCCAATGTGTGGAGTCATAATAACATTAGGGAGGCCTTGCAGAACGCTTTCAAATTTTGCCCCGTTCTTTTCGGGCTCTTCGGGAAACACATCGATTGCCGCGCCGGATAAGGCCCCGCTTTCAATGCTCTTTCTTAAAGCCTCCAGGTCCACAACATCGCCACGCGAATAATTAATAAGGATACTTCCCCTCTTAAAGAAGGAAAGCATTTGTTCATTGATCATATATCTTGTAGAGGCTTCGCTGGGCACATGCAGGGTTACAATATTTGAGCGTTTCAACAATTCCTTAAGCGAGCGTATCTGCCGTGCATTACCATGGGGAAGCTTTGATTCAACATCGTAATAAATAACGTCCATACCCATCGCTTCTGCCATAACACTTACCTGCGAACCAATATTACCGTAGCCAATTATACCCAGCGTTTTTCCGCGCAATTCAAAGCTGCCCTTGGCGTCCTTCATCCAAATACCTTTATGGGCCGAGGCATTTTTATCCGCAATCTTTCTTATCAGTATAATGGATAAGCCAATCACCAATTCGGCCACACTGCGGGTATTTGCATAGGGGGCATTAAATACTGCTACCCCATTATCTGTAGCCGCCTTCATATTTACCTGGTTAACTCCAATACAGTAGCAACCTATACCCAATAATTTATTAGCGCGCGAAAGTATTTTATCGCTTATCTGCGTTTTGCTGCGGATACCAAGTAAATGCACATCTTTAATTTCGGCGATCAGTTCCTTTTCGCTTAGGGCACCGCTTAACTTCTTAATATTTGTATAGCCCGCCTCCTTAAACTCCTCCACCGAAACATCGCTGATGTTTTCGAGCAACAGAATTTTTATCTTATCCTGCGGGTAACTTGTGTGTTTGTTTTTCATAGTATTGGGTAATCAGTATTGAGTATTGAGACGAACAGCCAATTACCACTTAATGTTTTTATAAGTGTTGAACTTCATTTTTTGCCAGTAAAAATTCACTCCATATTTCTTCAACAATCTCCCGCGCCGGCTTTACCTCTTTAACAAAGGAAGATATCTGTCCTATTTCCAATTCTCCCTCGGCCATGTCTCCTTCAAACATTCCTTTTTTTGCACGAGCCCTGCCAAGCATTGCAGCTAACTCTTCTGCTCCGGCGCCTTTATCCTCCGCCTCCTGAATTCGTTTTTGAAATTCATTTTTTATTAACCTGACCGGTACAATTTTTTTGATAGACAACATAGTGTCACCTTCATTAGAGTGTGCCACCGCATTTTTAAAATTAACGTGAGCTGATGATTCATCGCTGCAAACAAACCGCGTTCCCAATTGAACTCCTTCCGCGCCCAGTACCATGGCCGCCAGCATTCCCCTGCCTGTTGCAATACCTCCGGCTGCGATCAGAGGGAGATTAGTAGCAGCCCTTACTTGTGGAATTAAAACAAACGTGGTTGTCTCATCCCGCCCATTATGCCCCCCGGCTTCAAAGCCTTCGCAAACAATGGCATCGCATCCGGCATCCTCAGCCTTTTTTGCAAACTTTGAAGAAGCTATCAGGTGCACCACTTTTATTCCATGCTGCTGTAAGTGTTTAGTCCATGTTTTAGGGTTACCTGCCGAGGTAAAAACAATTTTTACGCCTTCTTCAATTACAACCGATATATGTTTTTCAATATCGGGATACAATAAAGGAACGTTTACCGCAAATGGAAACTCAGTTGAGGCCTTACATTTTTGAATGTGCTCGCGTAAAATTTCGGGGTACATAGAGCCGCTTCCGATAATACCTAAACCGCCGGCATTACTTACTGCAGAGGCAAGCTCCCAACCCGAGCACCATATCATACCCGCTTGTATGATGGGATATTTAATATTGAAAAGCTGTGTTATCCGGTTATTTGTCATCTATAATATTGCAGGAATTTATTTCCCCTCGCCTCTTAAATCAATTTCAGTGTTATCGCCAATATTTAAACTTTGACTTAATCCGCTAATGGCGCTATCGCTGCCTATTAATGAACTGTGCAGCACAACATGCTCCAATTTGGTAAATGAGCCAACAATAGAATTTTTGATAATGGAAAAATTTATCTCCGTGTTTTCTCCTATCGAAACATTAGGGCCGATAATTGAGTTTTTAATTTTCGCCCCGGCAGCAATACTAACCGGCGGCACTATAATGGCGTTATCACAGATGCCCTTATTCTCCGCTTTTCCGCCAAGCTTTTTAAGCAGAATAGCATTTGTTTCAAGCAGGATATCTTTCTTACCTACATCAAACCAGCTATCTACTTTCTGGCTTTTAAATTTCACCCCATCTTTAATCATTTTCATTAAACCGTCAGTCAGATAAAATTCGTTGTTGGTGTGCAGGTTGTTGTTCACTATATATTCAAGTGCCTGCATTAATATTGCCGTTTCGCGGATAAAATAAAATCCAACCAGGGCCATGTTTGATTTAGGGATGGCAGGTTTTTCTACCACCGCTTTTATAAATCCTTCGCTGTCTATTTCGGCAACACCAAACGCACGGGGGTCGTCTACTTTTTTAACGCACAGGGTTGAATATTTTTCGGCCATGATATGTTTAATATCAATATCCACTATGGTATCCCCCAAATGTATGATCAGCTCTTTATTCAGATCAAGCGCCTCGCGGGCCATCCAGATAGCGTGGCCGAGGCCGTCGCGTTTTTCCTGGGTTACAAATTTTGCGTTAAGATGAGGATAGTTTTTTTCTACAAACTCTCTTATCTTCTCCCCCAGGTAGCCTATTACAAACACAAAGTCGGTAACCCCGTTATCAACCAACTCATCAATAATGAACGAAAGGATTGGCTTGCCTGCAACCGAAATAAGCACTTTAGGTTGCGTGTAGGTAAGTGGCCTTAACCTTGTACCTGCCCCCGCCACGGGAATAATAACTTGCATAGGGTATTAAATTGAATTGCGAATATAAGCGAGTTGCCATTTATTAAAGGGCAAAATATCAGGCATAGCAACTAATTGGTTTGACTTGCAAATGTTGGTAAAAACAGTTTGGCTCTTACTTTCATCACTTAATTTAGCGCCCAAATTGATGAGCATGACAAGAGACGCGCAGGTTTTTGACCTGGTTAATAAAGAACTGCACCGCCAACGTGAAGGCATTGAAATGATAGCCTCGGAAAATTTTACTTCGGCACAGGTGATGGAAGCCATGGGAACCTGCCTGACCAATAAATATGCAGAAGGCTTACCGGGTAAACGCTATTACGGCGGCTGCCAGTTTGTTGATGAGATAGAAACCCTGGCGATTGAACGACTGAAAAAACTTTTTGGCGCGGTATGGGCAAATGTTCAGCCCCACTCCGGTGCCCAGGCTAATGCAGCCGTAATGCTGGCCTGCCTGAAACCGGGAGATAAAATTCTTGGATTTAATTTATCGCACGGAGGACACCTTACACATGGTTCGCCGGTTAATTTTTCGGGCAAACTTTATAGTCCTTCTTTTTATGGGGTGGAGAAAGAAACCGGAAGAGTGGATATGAATAAGGTGCGCGAAACTGCCTTAAAAGAAAAACCAAAAATGATAATATGCGGGGCCTCGGCATATTCGCGTGAATGGGAGTACGAAGTATTTAGAAAAATTGCAGATGAGGTAGGCGCTTTATTGTTTGCAGATATATCACACCCGGCAGGACTGATTGCAACCGGTTTATTAAAAAATCCATTGCAACACTGCCACATAGTTTCTTCAACTACCCATAAAACACTTCGCGGACCACGTGGCGGAATCATTATGACAGGTAATGATTTTGAAAATCCTTTTGGCGAAAAGACTTTGAAAGGAGAAACCAAAATGATGAGCGCCGTGCTGGACGC
>JAQBNQ010000635.1 GCA_028288545.1 Bacteroidota bacterium | reverse complement strand
TCCTGAAAAACGCTTTAAACTAGTAAACACTGCATTTATATTTTGCAAAATAAAATGCAATTCTTAGATTTGTAGTCCTCGGTAAGGCATCAGTTTACCAACCGGGCAATTGTTCTAAAGAAAAAATAAAACATAATTTTTAAATCCTTTACAGGAAATTAAAAATAAATCGTATGTTTGCAACTCCAAAAAGTAAAACGCTGAAAAGCATATACTAAGGAAACGGACCGGTAGTTCAGCTGGTTAGAATGCCGCCCTGTCACGGCGGAGGTCGCGGGTTCGAGTCCCGTCCGGTCCGCAATAAATGCCTTGGTTTTTACCAGGGCATTTTTGTTTTATGGAAGCGGGTAGTTCAGTTGGTTATAATGCCACCTGTCATCCCGTTGAGGCAACGGGACGGGTTCGAGTCCCGTCCGGTCCGCAAATGATGCCTCAAAAGAAATTTTGGGGCATTTTTGTTTTATGGAAGAACACATCGTATATATTCTTCAAAGTTTGAATGATGGCTCGTTTTACGTTGGCTACACTTCTTTTCTTATTTTAAGATTTAGAGAACATCAGGAGGGTAGATCAAGTCATACCTCCAAACACCTTCCTTATATAGTTCGTTATATTGAAGTGTTCACTAGCAAAAAAGATGCCCTAAAACGCGAAAGACAAATTAAAAACAGAAAGAGCCGGGCATATATTATGCAACTGATTGAGGATTTGGAAAAATCTGTTCGCGTTATTTCAGTTGGCTAAAATGCCGACCAACATTTATTGTTCATTTCCCCCAAATGGGGGATTGACCTTCGCTTTTGTCCACCCTACTTTTACTTTTTAATCAAAGCACCAAAACCATCCTTTATGAAAAGAACATTTACGCTGTGTCTGTTCTTGATGTTTACCGCCATTTTATTTGCCTAGCAGTTAAATAACGCTGGCTTTGAAAACTGGAGCAACGGTATTCCTTTGGATTGGAGCACCACCAAAACAATCGTAAGCAACTCCAATCTTGAGGTAAAGGATTCACTGGCTCCATATTTAGGTCTATCATCCATTCATATTGTAACCGGTCACGCCGATAGCCCGATAGATACTTTGTCAGGTTATGTTCATTATGGCCCTTCCGGTTACGAAAATGGGCAGTTGGTAATGTCCAACGTGCCGTTTCCATGCAGACCCGATTCATTGCAGTTTGCCTACAAGTATATTCCGGTAGGTGGCGACGTGGCAGCCGTGGGCGCCTATTTTGGCCTGGCAGGTTCAGGCTCGGGTTCCAACTACTTTATTGACGTGGCGCCGCTGCCAGCAACAAACACTTATCAGGTTATCACCCTCGGTTTCTTCGGCGATCATATAACCGTTCCCGATAGCTTAAATCTGACCTTTACAACAGTCCTAACTTTTTATACACTTCTTATCACGCCGGTTCAAGTCTTTGGATAGATGATGTTAGGTTTATTTATAATAACGGTACCAATTGCAAAAATGCAACGGGTTTTTCATTGGTCAAAGCGGATGCCATCAGGGTTTATCCTAATCCAGCAAATGAGCAGTTGATCATTAGTTCAGATAAAGAATTAGGACTGGTGGGCAGTTAAAAATATTCGATAACTGCAGTAGGCAAGTGTGCAACGAAGCGGTAGGTGGCAATGAATTCAGTATTTCAACAACGCACATTAACTATGGATTTTACTTCCTGCAACTTTCCGATGCTGAGGGTATAGTAGCTTTCACCCAAAAAGTAATCATAATACATTAATCCATGTTAGGGGTTATACAATGTATCTGATCATTGTATTGTTAACTCAGAATGCAATAAGCGTCAACATATCGCTGAATCGTATTTATTTTCACCTCGCTCCGCCCTTATTCTAAGATGAGCGTATTGGTATATAAGTCAAATTTAATGCATCTAGCAATTTGCCCTCAAGTGCCCGGGACACTCTTTTTTCCTGCTAAATGGCCTGTTACACCGGTTTTTTGATGCGTTAAAGCAAGTAAGCAGGCATAAGCAAGTTGTAATTTATATCCAAAACATTTGGGGTGGCTAAGATTGGCATTATTTCATATTGAAACATATTTTTATTAAATCGGTAAATAACATCAGCGATCATATATAAATTTGTCACACCTGTTTTTTTATTCCTCCCGTAACAGGTCTGTTTGAACCAACATTTTAATTTTAAGAGAACCGGAACTAATATTAATTCATCGTGTAAACACCCTGTACCCAATGTTTGATAAAATATATTATAATCGATGTGAAGTTGCCTCAGCTTTGGATAGAGACCTTTCTATTATAGAAGATAATAATGTGGAATTTAAGTTACACATTTTTGAAAATGACCTTCATCCGTATGATGATTCTTCAATAAAAACGGTCGTACAACGGATCAAATTATTTTTGGTCAAAAAAACGCAGGTCTGTATAAATACCGGGAACCAACAGATTGTTTATTTAGGTAAAAGGGTAATGGACCAGTAAAGTTGAACCCTTCAGCTAAGATTGTTCTTTACCCTTAACTTTTCTGTTTTTGAGGGCGCCTTAAGTACCTGGCAATGCTCGCAAAAAAATGTTCTTCGCTTATGCTTGCCCAAATGTTTTAAAGTAAGCCGTAAGCCGCAATTAGGGCAGTTTTTTTGTTTGTATACCTGCCAGTGTTTTTTTAACTCAAACTTCTTTTTCCACTCGTAAAAATCAAAGCAATATTGTCTTGTTTCAAGTGCAAGTTGTTTCAGTTTTTTGGCTGTAAGCGCTGCTACCAACGTTTCGGGATGAAGTCGCAGGCGGAACAAAACTTCGTTCTTCACTATATTGCCCGATCCCGCAAATATTTCCTGGTCCAGCAATACATCGCATAGCATGTTGTTTTTCTTCTCTTTTAATTTGCCCAATACCTTTTTTAAATTCCACTCATCCGACATAGTGTCAACTTCCCAATCGTAAACGGAATCAAGGTCCTCCTCAATAAATTTAACCGAGCAGGTATAGAAGTTTAACTCCCCATTTTTGAATTGAAGCGATAGTCTCGGTTGCGCATCCTTTCGCTCGTTTATGCGGTAACTGCCAAACATTAACAGGTGTATCCGCACAGTAAAACCCTTAAAGCAAATTAGCAATTGCTTTCCCCAACTTTTAAAATCTACCACCTTTTGTCCTGCTAACCGCTCTATCCCTATTTTAGAATTACCGCTAACTTTTAAAATGCGCTTCCCTTTAAACAGCATACATTCTTCCCGTAAAATTACAATGGAGGGTCCTTCAGGCATATCTTAAGTTCTCACAGTCTAT
>JAQBNQ010000569.1 GCA_028288545.1 Bacteroidota bacterium | reverse complement strand
GGTTTATTACCTTACGTTACAGATTCATTAAAATAATAGGAGATTTAAGAAATGGAAGTTATTTTAAAACAAGATGTAAAAAACCTGGGTGATAAAGACGATATCGTAAATGTGAAACCAGGTTATGGCCGTAACTACCTTTTACCAAAAGGCTACGCCATATTAGCTACTGAAAGTGCACGTAAAGTGTTAGCCGAAAACCTTAAACAAGCTCAATTTAAGCAAGAAAAAATCCGCAAGGATGCTGATGCTATTGCAGCCCGTTTGGAAGGCGTTAAACTTAACATTGGCGCTAAAGCTGGCGAAACCGGAAAAATCTTCGGTGCTATCAACACTATCCAAATTGCTGATGCATTGAAAAAAGAAGGTTTTGAAGTTGACCGTCGTCGTATCACTTTTGACCAGGAGCCAAAATTTGTTGGTGAGTATGTTGCCAACATCAACCTGCATAAGGAAGTTAAAGTACAGGTTCCGTTCGCAGTAGTAGCGGAGTAATATATTTATTTCGGAATTCGGAGTTTCGATTTCGGATTTTTGGAAAAAATTTAGAATTTTAGAGGGTGTTTTGCCAATGCAAAGCACCCTCTTTTTTTATAAAGAAATTATTGTAGCAGTGCTGAAATTTTTCAAAAAAACAAACCCGAAACCCAACTCACGAAATTCGAAATCGCAATCGAAGCTTAATGGTATTCCTAAATTGATATTCAGAGTCTTTAAGCTGGCATTCATTTTATTTTTCGGCCTGAGCCTTTTAGGGGTGATCGGTTACCGCTTTATAAACCCTCCTTTTACCTGGCTGATGATTGAACGCGGTTTTCAGCGCAAATCAGATGGTAAGGATTGGAAGATAGACAAGCACTGGAAGGATTTTGACGATATCTCTGACAATATGAAGCGCGCCGCCGTTGCCGCCGAAGACCAAACTTTCCTGGAACATCACGGTTTCGATTTTAACGCCATTGAAAAAGCCATCGAAAAAAACTCGCACAGTAAAAAACTTATTGGCGGTAGTACCATATCGCAGCAGGTAGCTAAAAACGTTTTCCTTTGGGAAGGACGTTCCATTTTACGCAAGGGCATCGAAGCTTACTTTACCGTGCTCATTGAAACCTTCTGGAGCAAAAAGCGCATTATGGAGGTTTACCTCAACGAAATTGAAATGGGCGATGGCATTTACGGTGTAGAAGCCGCTTCACAGGCCTATTTCCACAAATCAGCCTCCGATTTAACCCGGCAGGAAGCTGCAGCCATAGCGGTGATTTTCCCGAGCCCATTGAAATGGTCGGCCACCAACCCAACAAAGTATTTAAGGCACAGGCAGTACCTGATCATGAAAAACATGAAACGATTAGGGCCGTTGGATTTTTAACCATGGGTATAAACAATACAACATGTTAAAATTTGAAAAGATAGATTTTGAAAAATCCGTGTCCAGCCAAAGTGTAAAATGGGTTGGCTCTGATCTTTTTTCGAGATACTTCTGCTTTTTCGTTCCTCTCACTTTTATAATTATAATCTTGAGTATCGCGGTGATCAGGATAAACGAAATAAGACAAAATGGCGTCCCAACTGCATTTTTTATAATATTCCCTATTATGCTTTTGTTGTCAGCCCTGTCGTTGCGTGCGATTATCCAAAACAATAAACTCGTAAATATTAAACTCATCAGTTCGCTTACAGAATTGAGAACAGCATTAAAAAAAGAACTTGAACAATCAGGCTGGAAAGTTAATCGCTCAAATGTAAAATACCTAACAGCATATAAAACCGGATTTTGGCTCCACGGTACTAAAATTGCCGTTTTATTCAATAATAATGTGGCATATATAAATGTGCAAAACCTATACGGTATAGGAGCATATTTTCCTTTCTCATTCGGCAGAAACAAGCAATATACTACTGTGATTTCGCAAATTATAAAAGACTGCGAAGAGGCAAATTTATAAAAGAGATACTCTCCCCTCCCATTTCCTGGACGAAGTTTAGCGATAGCATAACTTCGTCCTAAAACCATGGAAGCGTCCTGCTTCCATAGTTAATGCACTCATAAAAGCATCCAACACCTATTACAAATCAGGTATTAAAATCATGATGTGAGCTGCCATTAAGTTAAGCTGAAAGCTTAACACATTTTGGGACGAAGTTACGCTATCGCTAAACTTCGACCAGTGCTTTATTAATTACTCAATTTCCAATCAGGTCTTTCGAAGTGGCAAGTGTAACCGTATGGATTTTTTTGAAGATAATCCTGGTGTTCGGCCTCAGCATTCCAAAAATCAGTTGCAGGTACTACTTCAGTAACGATTTTTCCCGGCCATACGCCAGAAGTCTCCATTTCCTCAATTAGCGCATTTGCCTCCTCACGCTGGCTTTCGTTCAAATAAAAAATAGCCGAACGATAAGAAGTCCCGATATCATTCCCTTGCCTGTTGCGGGTTGTAGGGTCGTGGATTTGAAAGAAATATTCGAGCAGCTTTCGATAAGATAATTGTGCAGGATCGAATTCCACCTCAATGCCTTCAGCATGTGTTCCGTGATTTCGATAAGTAGCGTTACGAACATCACCACCCGTGTATCCCACTACCGTGGAAATAACGCCAGGATAATGTCTGAACAATTCTTCTACCCCCCAAAAGCAACCGCCGGCCAAAATGGCTTTTTCCGTATTCATAAGGCTTTATATTTAATAAATTAAAGGTAAGTCACAAATGGGTAAATGACAAAAGATAAATGAATGATATCTGTACTCTCCTGGTCACTATTTACACAGGCTTAAGTTCAAACCCAACGGCATTATTTTATAACAATACTGTAACCTTTTGTATATTAAGGTCATCTTACTTATAAATAATCCGTATCGCCATGATAAAACAAACACTTAAGCTCAGCTTTTCACTGTTAACTTTTATCTCTTTGATAAATATCGCCTATGGCCAGGTCAAAAGTGCCACTCCTACCCAATTTACCGATAAAGACATGGTTCAGTGGGATTACAGCTCAAAAGTTATTGGCGAGGATTATACCATCTACGTACATTTCCCTCCGGGATATGATACCACCAAAACCAAATATCCGGTATTATACATGACCGATGGCGACTGGAACATGACCGTAGCCATGAACTGTTTCAACATGCTCAGGCAGGATTATGAAACCACCGAAGCCCTTATTGTAGGTATAGGCTACGGCAACCGCCCAAACCAAAGAAGCCGCGACCTGAACCCCGCAACCGGCGCACCAAAATTCATTTCGTTTATTGAACAGGAGGTAATCCCGTTTATACAAAGTAAATACCGTGTAAGCGACAATAAAGCCCTATACGGCTATTCGTACGGAGGTATGTTTACCACTATGGTGTTGTTTGAGCACCCTAACTTGTTTAACATGGTCTTCATAGGCGCACCGGGCAATGGCGGCAACGAACTGATTCCCTCGGCAAAAAAATATTTTACTAATAACCATGACCTTAACTGCCGGGTATTTTTGGGCGTAGGCTCATTTGAACACACCACAGCCAAAAACATTGAAGATTTTAAGGTATATATGGAAAGCCAGCATTGCAAAAGTCTTGATATAGCTACAGCCATTACTCCCAATGCCGGACACGGTGCAGCTTTAGCCCAGGTAATGCAAAATGCCATTGCCTTTGCTTATTGTAAAAAGCATAAAGAGATAGCCATACCGGTTAAAGATCTGCAGCAATATGCAGGCACCTATGCCATAGCCGGAAATACTAAAGACAAATTTAAATTGTATGTAGCTGATAACAAGCTATACTTTGCAAACAACGGCGAACTACCTATAGCCTTTGTACCCTTTGCTAAAGATTCATTCTTCATGTACGAAAACGAAAGGGACGAGATCCTCTTTCACACAGAAGCCGGCAAAATGTATATACTTTACAGTCCGCTTCATGAAAAACCGACCCGGCTGGATAAAGTAAACTAAACTTTATCCGGCAGATAACATTGCCATTAAATCGGGATGATACACAGGAGTTAAAAACTCTGTGATAGTAAATTCAGCAAGCTTATGCTGATAAAACGGATCCTCGGTTATGATTTTCTCTATCTGTTCCCGGGAGCTTGCAAAGGCCAGGATAACGCCACCCGTACGCGGGACTTTTGGCCCCCACATAACGAATATCTTTTCATCATAATATTTTTTGAGGTGATTTAAATGGACTTCCATATAAACACTAACCTCTTCAAAAGGGGCTAAATAATTAAGATCGATAAAAAACATAAGCGTTAAGTATTAATATTTCAGCACGGTTATAACCTGGGTAAACCTCTATTTAAATTTACTGAATTATTTATACTTCCAGTGCCTCGATTTACCTTCATTAAGCCACTCAGCAGCTGTTTCCATACGCTTAAGGCGGGTAGCTTCGGTCTTGGCTTCAGTTATCCACTCTATATATTCCTTTTTCTGCGAGTAGCTAAACTGGTTCAGATTTAGCCAGGCTTGCGGATGGGCTTCTAAAAATTTCACGAAGTAATCTGGCACCACCAATTCGTCCCGTTGAGCGGGTGATTTTTTCACTGAGGCCGGTCTCACCTTATTATCCTCATTTAAGGCTATGGCCTGTAGTATAAAATCAACAAGCACTTCTTTCGGCGGCAGGTCATCACTGCTCGTTAACCGGCCAAAGCTGCCGGCTGCCTGATCGGCCAGGCTCAATACTTTTTGGGGGTCATAGAGCAACGATGCTTTCCAAAACCCAAATGAGCAATGCTGCTTAAAGGCGGCCATATTACAAACTACACCCTTATAATCAAAAAACGGCATACTCCATTTCATAGTTTCGACTATCATGGGTGATGCTTCGTGTACTACACCCCTCAGGTAATTTAAAATAGGCTTTGCAAATTCGGGTGATTTTTCAATGTAGGCATCAACCCGGCTATCGTAATGTTCCATAATTAAAGTTAACTATTACAATAACTTCAGCAAAAATCTACACAATAAAAAAAGCCTTCCGGTTAACCGGAAGGCTTTACATATCTGTTTACCAATATTATTGGCTGGTAAACTTTTTAGAATTGATCTTACGTTCGTTTTCGTTAAGATAGATCTTACGTAAACGGATGCTTTGCGGTGTAACCTCAATGTACTCATCGGCCTGGATATACTCCATTGATTCCTCTAACGAGAATTTAATAGCCGGAGCAATACGTACGTTGGTATCGCTACCTGATGCACGCATGTTGGTT
>JAQBNQ010000547.1 GCA_028288545.1 Bacteroidota bacterium | reverse complement strand
GATGCTACATATACAAATTGCTCCAACTGCTTGTTCGACCTTTCCAAACCTTCTGTTTTCTCTTTCAACCGGCTTATATGGCTGTCCAGTTCTTCTCCCAGTGTATTCAATCCAAGTGCAATGGCATCTAATTCATCTCCTCTATCACTTATATCCAGCTTTATCGAAAAATCCATCAAGGTGTATTTCAAAAGCACTTCTACAATTTCATTAAGGCGGTTGGTTCGCCACTCTATAAAACGCGATTTTTCATCCAGCTCGTTACTCACATTATTTAGTCCGGCAAGAATTGTATCCAGTTGCTTTTGGTCCATCGAAATTTTATCCGGACCGGGAACGGTAGTACCAACCAGTTTTAAATTTAGTTTTAATATCTGCTCGATGGTTTCGAGTAATTTATTGTCAACACTGGTTCCCATGCCTATAAATATTGTCTTAGCCATTCCCTTGCATCATGGTCATTCGTGAACATTTTAGTTGGATAGGAAGGCGGCTTCAGATTAAAAAACAAATTGGCAACCATTTTCCCCAGGGCCGAATTTGAAACCAGGGCGAGGGCCTTTATAACTTTGGCTAACTCCGCAGCAATGAACTCCCGGTCTTCCCGTTTCGAAGGTTTGCCATAGGTAATTTCCAGTAACATACACATCTTCTTACCACCGGTAACCCTGTTCAGGTCAGCCAGTTGTTCCAGGCTTTGTTCACGACTAATATCCGGAGCGCCCTTTTTGCTGACAGAGCAAAGAATGCCGTCATCCTCTATCCACCAGGTAGAGGTTAGGTGCTCGTGCACTTCAACATGTTTGGGCGGTTCCATCGCAAAAATTATAGTGTAAAAGCTAATATAGCTATTCAGCGTTCTCCACTAAAAAAAAATTGAGTTAAACCACCGGCTGGTGATAATTTACTATGATAAAGTGTGTTATATGGGGTTGGATTTCCCCATACTTTTGTCTGTCCGCGCTGAAACCTTAAAATTATCACTTCAGACAGTGCGATATAGGCTGGTACAGCTTTTAATTACCCTTCTTCGCTTTTTCCGGGTCTGAACTGTCCCCGTATTTCGCTTCCTGCTCGGCGTTTTTTTGAGATTTCTTATTACCTTCCTGTATATCCTGGTTGCGGTTAGCTTCCTGTATGTCCTCTGGGTTCAACATCACCTCATCCTGGTGTTCAACGCTTCTCACGTCCTTGATAATTTGCTCCGCGTCCGCATCGTTTTTTGTGCTTTGCTTTTTCATGATAGTTGATTTGATCTTCTGCAATCATTTTTACAAAACTTAGGCCAGGTTTATTCCAGCCAATGTTAACGGCACGATGTTTGGCTGTGTCTTCCGTCTAATAGTTATGTATGAAAAGGGCTGGTGTTAGCTTTGTGGGATTTTTTTTCGTCGTTATCCTGGTAACACGATGCGACCGACCAAGGCCAGCCACCGAAAATTCACCCGAGTTGGGTGCCAGGTTGTTTGTACAGTATTGTGCGCCTTGCCACCAGGGCAATGGCATCGGCGGACCCGCCCCCGGAGGAGGTCTAAACGCTCCGGATATCAGGCAGTTTACTAAAAGCCCGGCCGAGCTTGAAGTGATCATAAAAAATGGGTTTGGTAAAATGCCTTCTTTTAAAGATTCTACTACTGCAGAGAATATTGCAATAATTACCAATTACGTAGCAACAAACGTGGAATTGCACAGGTAAATTTAACGGTACATCCTTTGCAATAAAATTTGCATGAACGAGGGGAAACCGCCACTAAAGGTTTTATTTATTTATGGAACCGGTTGCTTTGGCTGGAGTATAAGTTTAAACCTTGTATCTGTATTGCTCAATTACATTTATTTACCACCCGCCAATGCGGGCATGAAAAATTTAATTCCCGATGTGGCGTGGCTAGGGTTTATCAGTATCATTTCAGTTATTCTTTTTAGTGGCAGAGTTGTAGATGCAATAGTCGATCCCCTCTTATCCAACCTAAGTGATAAAAGCCAAAACAAACTTGGAAGAAGAATTCCGTTAATGCGTTATGCATTTATCCCGCTTTCCATTTTTTCGGCTTTAATGTTTTTTCCCCTCCATCGTGGCCAAAGCACTTTTAATATCTATTGGTTGGCGGGAATGCAATCAGTGTTTTACGTATTTTATGGAATGTACACCATACCATTCAATGCCTTACTGGCCGATATGGGAAAAGATGATAGAACCAAGCTTAATCTTTCTTCAGCTCAATCCGTTGGTTTTATAATCGGCATTGTCGTAGCCTCTTCATGCACAGCGGTGGTTGAATTAATTACAAAGGCAGGGTGGATCACAGACAAACTAACTGCTTACCAGGTTTCTATAGCGATGTTAAACCTTATTGGCATGAGTTGCCTTGGTGTAACTGCGTTTTTATTGGATGAGAAAAAATATGCAGCAGAGGCAAAATCCACCGAAGGGGTATGGCAAGCACTTAAAATAACAATGAGCAATCACAACTTCAGGATCTTTGTTTTAGCCGATGCTACATACTTTTTATCTATAGCAATTATTGCAGCCGGTTTACTCTACTATATGAAATCCATGCTTAAGCTGAATGAATCTCTGGGCGCTGCTTTTATGCTGGCACTGGTTGTTATAACAATGGCATTTTATGTTTTGGTAAACTGGCTGGGAACAAAGTATAGCAAAAAGATAATGATGATTATTGCATTTTCCGCCTCTGCGATTGTTTTCTCCGAAATATTTTTCCTTGGCTGGTTTCCCTTTCCGCCAATTTACCAGGCGGCTTTGCTGGTACTAACATTTGGGGTGCCGAATGCATTTCTTCAAATACTGCCCAATACGGTTATTGCTGATATTGCCCATGATGCATCTAAAAAAGGCAGCGGTAATACAGAAGGAATGTTTTTTGGCATGAGAGCATTTTTTCAAAAGATAGGGCAAACAATGGGTGTTACCATATTTGCCATGCTTATCACTTTTGGAAAAGATCCGGGTCACGACCTTGGGTTACGGTTAAGCGGAATAGCAGGCTCTGTATTTTGCATAATAGCAGCCTTAGCCTATTCACGATACAAGGAATAGGCAACACTAAATGAACCTTTGCTCGTTGCCTGTAACTACTTGCGCCAACTCCAGTTGGCCGAATGGTCGACAAAGTTTTGAATTTTGCCATAGCCACGTTCACCTTTTCCTAAAAATTCATCCTTTTTTCCATTGAGGTAAAGTAACTTGTTACCGGTTATCGACGCAAATTTCTGTTGCGCTTTCCCCCAGATAATTCTGCCGTTACCTTTAATGATATTGGTGTTCATATAAATGAATTGAAATTGAATTAAGAAAATTGTCCTTTTACGCCTGAAGTTAAAGCGCAATGGCTATGCCAATAGTGTCGTTAGCCTAATTTCTGAATTGAAGAATTAGGATATGTAGGTAGAATGTGGGGATAATTCCCCGAATAAGGCAAGTCTTACCCTTAATTTTAACAAGTTGAGCCTTGGTCTTACGTCAAAATGTTGTCCCCCATATAGCCATTCGCCGCATTTTGAATTTCAGGTACACTATTTGAACAAAAGTGCTCGCTTGTGAAAACAGGGATGGCAATAGCTACTTCGGTGATTCACAGCAGTTCATCCTTAAACATTTCTTTAACTACTAAAAAATTAATTATGAAATCTCCAATCAGAACAATTTTAAGCATCGCCTTTCTGTCAGCAATGGTTTTTACCGCCTGTAATCAGAACAACCCTGTAAAGGAAGCTGATGACGCCAACAAGCAGAATAGTGATTCGTCTGCAACAAAGCCTGCTAATGCAGTAAGCACCGAAGATGCGGAGTTTGCCACTAAAGCCGCTAACGCGGGAATGATGGAAGTTAAACTCGGCGAAATTGCTGGTCAAAAATCTAAAAATGCAAAGGTAAAAGACTTTGGAGCGATGATGGTAACAGATCATACCAAAGCAGGAAACGAGTTAAAGGCAATTGCCGCAAACAAGAACCTTGTATTGCCCGATTCGCTTGGCTCAGGTGACCAGAAAATGGTAGATGACGTGGCTAAGAAAAACGGAACTGCCTTTGACAAAGATTACGTAGACATGATGGTAAACGACCATGAAAAAGTAATTGATGCTTTTAAAAAGGAAGCTAATGACGGCAAAGACGCCGAGCTTAAAATGTTTGCTGCTAATACCTTACCAGTATTACAAAAACACCTGGCCTCGGCAAAGGAAACTCAAAAATCCGTTATTAAGGAGCGCTGCAAACCCACTAATGTGGCACAGCGCTTAATTTTTTAGTTTTTAGTAGGTGCCGCCTTAAGAAATTAAGGTGGCTTTTTTGTGCTCTTTAATGAGATTCAGGATGGATCAATCAATTCTACTCCCATTCGCCAAGGCTGCGGGCTTCAATGAAAATCTTTTTAATATCCGGAAACTGGTGAGTTAGGTTTTGCTCCAGTCTACGTATCACTTTTGTAAGGTCGTTAGCGGTAATTCCTTTTTTAAATTGAACATCAATGGCCAGCAATATTTCATCAGGACCCATGTGCATGGTAAGGGGTTGATGGAATGTTATAACGTCAGGATCGTTGCGTATTACATCCGAAATCCCATCTCTTAAAGGTCTACGTGCGCTTTCGCCAACCAGTAAGTTCTTGCTTTCAAAAACCATTATACCGGCTACAGTGCAAATAATTAAACCAATCAGAATGGAAGCAATACCGTCTAAAGCAGGTAGATTTAATGAACGACTCAAAAACACGCCTGAAAAGGCGATACCAATACCAAGAATTGAGGCTGCATCTTCATAAATAACCGTAAACAAAGCCGGATCCTTGCTCTGGTGTAGTTCCTGCCAAAAGGAGCCATCCCCTTTTTGTTTCATAAATCTTCTGATGGCAATTGTAAAAGACCAACTCTCAAACACAGCCGAAACAGCTAAAACTACAAAGTTCCAAACAAATCCTTTTAGCGGCTCGGGGTGTATCAATCTCTCAATACCCTGGTAAATAGACCATACCCCGCCTAAAATAAATATCAGCAACGAAATAATCAGGGTCCAGAAATAAACTTCCTTTCCGTATCCAAATGGATGGTTTTCATCTGGCGGTTTTTTACTGCGGAACATCCCCAACAAAAGCAGCATCTCATTTACAGAATCAACCGAACTGTGAATTCCTTCAGATAGCATTGCTACACTTCCGGTTACAAAAGCGGCAACGAACTTTATCGCCGCTTCGCCCAAATTTGCGGCCAGGGCACTATACACGGCTATTTTAGATTGCTCGGCCATAAATTCTTCATTGTGCAGCTTATAGAGACTCCTTACAATAAATTTTAAAACACAGATACAGGGATTTTTACCCTGTACCTGTAGTTTAAACGATTCTATTTAGGCGCATTGTAATTAGGTGTTCCGGGCTGACCGGTTGAGCCGGTGCTACCTGTTGGTCCCTTTTTGCCGGTATTTCCTGTGCTACCTGTGTTACCAGTTCCTGGTCTATAACCGGTAGATCCTGTAGAACCCGTATGTCCCGAACTACCGGTATGTCCTGTACTACCTGTATGACCTGACATTCCGGTTGAACCGGTGTTGCCTGTTGGGGCCTGGTTAGTTTGGCTAAATGTTACTTGCGATGTTGCCGCCAAGATGCCTCCTGCTAGCAGGATGTTGAAAAGGTGTAATTTCATATAATGTTTTTTGCACAGTAGATTCAAAGAATGTGCCGAAGACTTTGCAATTACATTTCATTAACTACCCGTAATTTTGAGTAATTAATTACCCACGTACCAGCCTTTTCTATTTTGAAAAACCAATACTTGCCCCTGCGTAATAGTTACGTGTACTTGCCGCGTTATAATATCTCTGGCCGGCCGCATTAAGGTCATTCCCCAAACTATATTTTTCATTTAGCAGGTTGTTGGCGCCCATAAATATTTGCAGATCTATTTTCCCAAAACGGTGCCGCCATCCCACCTTAAACTGCAACAAATTATAATAACTGGCAAAACTGGTATTAGCATCATTCAAAGGTATTCGGGAGGTATAGGTGTGTTCTGCAAAAAGATAAAAACCCAAACGCAGTTGCAGGTTAAGACTGCTAACTACCACATTTTGCGGAACACCCGTTACCCGGTGGCCCGAGTAATTTGAGTTATCGTTATAGTAATTACTAAAAACAAAATGACTGAAGGTATAAGCGCAGTTTAACTGCAGGTTGTGAACCACCTTGTGCAAGTTTGGACGGATAATCCATACACTTGCCTGGCCTTCAAATCCAAGTTGATCCGTACCTCCTGAATTAATAAAAAAATCATTTCCCGCACTATCGCTTCTCATAGAAATGGCATGGTCCAGTTTATAAAAAAACGTAGCTACATCAAGTGCCAGGTATCCTTTCTTTTCGCGAAATCTGAATCCTGTTTCATAACACCAACCACTCTCGGGCTGCAGGTTTTTTGATATAACATTTGCCGAAGGGTGTACTTCTGCCAGGGTTGGCGCACTATAGCCGCGACTGGCAGAAACCCTCCAAAAAAAGTCGGGAATAATTTTTACGGAGGCAGCAACCCGGGGCATTAATTGAGGGTTAAAGCCAACGTTAGTATATCGGCCAGTAGAGGGAAAAGCGTTTTTATATTGGTACCAATTATAGTTTAGGCTTAAAGCACTTTCCAGTTCTACCCGGTTGATAATGCTTACTGCAAAACGAGAAAAAATAAAATAATCGCCGGCGTTGAAGTGATAAGCGGTTTGAACCGTATCCGGCACTCCACTACTGTTCCCATAATCGTAAACCTGTGTCAAAATTTGCTCGGCCTCCAGGCCGTTTACCCAACTCCATTTTACATAATTGCGGCTTCCGGTCCAGTCAAAGTAAGTTCTTATATCAAAATTGGTTTCCTTCCTTTTCTCGTAATTGGTTATAAAAGGGTTTTTGAAATCGGTATAAGAAACGGAAGCGCAAACAGAGTGAACAAGGTTTCTGCCTATGCTTACTTCGTTGCTTAATCCTCCAAAAAAAGTGCTGTTGTAAATGGCCGCTTTTTGACTTCCTGCACCGGGTAATGTTGCTGTAGAAGGCCTTGCAGAGCGTGGGTTTGCGTTAAACTCGGTTATGTTTAGCCCGCCTGGTGTTTGATAATATAAATGCGTGTACAATAAATAAGCTTTTAAAGTTGCCTTTTGCGAATAACGCCACCGTTGAAATATTTGCGATGTCCATGATTGTGTGGCACTGTTCTGCCTGTAACCATCGCTACGTGTGTAAGTCTGCGAGGCATTAATAAGGTAGGTTTTGAATATCTTCTGAAAGAATATCTTTCCCGCAGCGTAACCGTAGGAGCCGCCTTCACCACTTGCTTTTAAAACCAGGCTATCTGTTGAATGCGAAACGGGATTGATAAGGATTACCCCACCGGTGTTAGCGCCATAAACACTGCCCTCAGGGCCCTTTAGTATTTCAATTTCGCCAACATCAGATGGAGAAACCAGGTTAAGGTAGGTGTTACCTCCGGCATCTGTAAGGCACATACCGGCAACATATATCCGGATGTTTCTTATTCCGAAGGGCGAGCGGAGTACACTTCCCCTGATAGATAAACGATAACTTGCTGGTGAACGCTCTTCCATGCGAACACCGGGAACTGTATTAACGGCTCCCACCAAAGAGTTATCGGGGTGAAACTGAAGCTGGGTAGAATCAACAATACCTACAGAACCGGTTGCCGGCATTATTGATTGCGCATGAAAATAGGCTTTGATCGTAATTTCGGGAATTGTGCGCACTGTCAGCGAATCGTTAGTTTGACAGGTAGCCCTGATGGTAACCGAGGCACTAAAAAGAAAAAGCAAAGAGGTGTAATAGTGTTTCATTCCCATCCAAAAAGAATGTAACTTTTATTTGGCGCTAACCCTCCACACTACATCTCCGGCGTCGTCGGCTACCAGTAAAGAGCCATCGTGCAGCATGGCAACTCCAACAGGTCGTCCATATACTTCACTCTTTTGGTTGTTAGCAATAAAGCCGGTTAAAAAATCCTGCATGGGCCCGGTTGGTTTACCATTTTTAAAAGGCACAAAAACAACTTTGTATCCATTTAATTGCGAGCGATTCCATGAACCCCTCTGCCCAACAAAAGCGCCATCATGATATTTAGCAGGAAATTTTTTACCGGTGTAAAATGCAAGACCTAAGGAAGCAGTATGATCACCTATCGATACATCGGGCACTACAGCTATCTTAACCAAATCGGGGCGTTGATCCTTTTCTTTTATCCTTGGGTCAACGTGTTGGCCGTAATAGCTGAAAGGCCAACCATAAAACCCACCATCCTTTACACTGGTTAAATAATCGGGCACCAGGTTATCTCCCAGTTCATCCCGTTCATTTACCGCAGTCCATAAAGTATTCGTACCAGGTGCCCATCCCATTCCTACAGGGTTGCGGATTCCACTGGCATAAACCCTTTTACCTGTGCCATCCGGATTGATCTCTATTATTAGAGCCCTGTCCTTTTCGTTTTCAATTCCATCCTCAGCATGATCACTTCCCGATCCAACGCTTATATAAAGCTTTGTACCCTCCGCGTTGGCAATAATATTGCGTGTCCAGTGACGGCCTCCTTCGGGCAGGTCAATTATTTTTTTTCCTTGCCCGGTTATTTCGGTTTGCCCGGTTTTATAAGGGTATTGCCATACAGCCTTTGAACAGGCTACATAAAACTTATCGCCAACTATTACCATTCCCAACGGTAACTCAACGCCGCTTAAAAAGGTGGTGCGTAAATCGTATTTCCCATCCTCATTAACATCGCGAAAGAGCGTTATCCGGTTGGCACTCTCATCATCATGGCCCGACTTGCTTTTACCCGTTACGGCATCCACAATCTTCCCGATCAGGCCGGCGCTATGGTTTACTTCTGCCACTAATATATCGCCGTTGGGGGCAACGTAAATCCATCTCGGGCTTTTTAAACTATCTGCAAAGCGCGAAACAATAAATCCCTGGGGCGCTACAGGCTTTTGAGTACTCTTCCAACCCAAAACTTTACTGAAATTTTTGGCAGATTTAGTTGCATATGGTTCAGGCAACGTATCGCCGGGCAAGGTATAGGCTTGGGGCAGTGCAACAGGTTTATGTAAGTGAAAAGTGCTTTCGCAAAAGAAAGCACATACACCAAGTAGAACTGAAATGATAAAAGGTCTCATAAATTTAATTTTAAAATGCGGAACACTTTTGCGTTTTAAATTAATATCAACAACTACGCCAATAAGCGGTTGCCTTAAATTCATCCATCATTTACGGCTGCCCGTTTCCGCCCGATGAGCCGTAAATTTGCCCTGTGGCAAAACTGGCATCGGCACTTGCCAGTTGTACATAAATGGAGGCTAACTCTGCCGGCTGACCAGGTCTTCCGAAAGGTGTTTTCGCTCCAAATTTTACCAACTTCTCTTGTGTAGCTCCACCGCTCACCTGCAGGGGTGTCCAGATAGGCCCCGGTGCCACGCCGTTTACACGGATACCTTTTGGCGCCAATTGTTTTGCCAGCGATTTAATATAGTTAACCGTAGCGGCCTTGGTTTGCGCATAATCATAAAGATCCTCCGAAGGATCATACGCCTGTTCGGAACCGGTACCTATGATTACCGATCCCGGTTTTAAATATGGCAGGGCGGCTTTAATGATCCAAAAAGGCGCATATATATTCGTCTTCATCGTCTTGTCAAATTCCTCGGTGCTTATATCTAAAATGGATGCGTGTGTTTGTTGCCGTCCTGCGTTGCTTACCAATATATCAAGGCCATCTAATTCCTTTGCGGCCCGTTCAACCAGTTTTT
>JAQBNQ010000543.1 GCA_028288545.1 Bacteroidota bacterium | reverse complement strand
AAATTTGTCCAATGCGCACGGGCAAGATTAGATGGAGACTGATCGCTGATAAAAACTCCCAAAGAGGGCACGGTCAATTCCTTTTTAAAGAACTCCTTGCTATCGTGCATAGGTATAAGTTCCATGCCCATTTTACCGCGGGTGCGTTGTATCATGCGGTTGAAATAGGGGTTGCTGACAAGACTAACTATTCCAAAAGTTTTGAACTTAGTATCGATGCTGACCTTGTAACCACCAAATTCCCACGAACCGATGTGCCCTACCATTACAATTACGCTTTGATTGCGTTTGTAAACCTCGTCAAACATTTCGGGGTTTTTGATGGTTACGCGCTCGTTAATTTCGGCGCGGGTAATAACCAGGCAGCGAATGTTTTCAATCACTCTATCAGCAAGATGCCGGTACGATCTTTTGGCTATGCTTTTAATTTCTTCTTCAGATTTTTCGGGGAACGACTTACGGAGGTTACTGAGAACTACTTCTTTGCGATAACCCACTACTGAGCGCAAAGTGAACGCCAGAACATCTGCAAGTGTATAAAGAACAGGGGTGGGCAAATACGCAAAAAAGTAAAAGAAGGGAACTAAAAGATAATAAGTAAGCATCGTTAAATTACTTGCGCTGTAATTCAGATTCGTTGATGATCAGTTCGCGCTTTTTGTAACCACCACGTCCATAAATCTCCAGTTTTGCACTGCGGTTTCCTTTTGGTCCGCTTAGCCAAATCTTTCCAAAATTTTTAAATCCATAGTCCGTCCCTTTAATTCTCCATTGATTATGATAAGCCCCGAATATTCTGCGCGGCAGTGGCGGACTTGTAAGAGGAGAGGAGGTAAAGTCATATAAGGGATAACCATTCCAGTTGCGCTTACTTACTTCTGAATAATGCTTATCGCCGGTAAGAAAGATAACTCCTTTGATATTATTTTTGGTTATGAAATCGAAAAGATCGTTTCGTTCCTTCGGAAATTGAGCGTAGGATTCACCAAAATTATTGTCATTTAAAACCTGCGAGCCAATACAAACAAATTTGAAAGTCGCATCACTCATCAACAATTTGTTCTTTAACCAAATGATCTGGGTTTCTCCTAAAAACGCCGCTGTATCGCAGTGAGTAGCCCGGTAATAACGATCATCGGTCATAAAAAATTCGGCATCGTAGTAACGAAAGTTGAAGTAGTTGCCTTTAAATTTATCCTGCTCCGGGTAAGTGTTGGGCCAAAATCCCTTGAACACTTTTAAGGAAGAATCGATTAAATTAAAACTACTGGTACAATCATTGGGGCCACAATCGTGATCATCCCAAATGGCATAATTAGGCTGGCTGCCTAAAAAATCGCGATAGAATTTGCGATAGTATTTCCTGATATCAAGTTGGCGCTTAAACATACCCTCGTAGCTTTTATAATGCCTGGGGTAGAGATAATACACATTATCGCCAAGCCACACCATAAAGTCCCCTTTCTTTTTCCTCATGCGGTAAAAGATCCAGTTTGAACCAGCCGGAAAAACTATTCTTGTGATATCGGTATTCATTAAAGCGCAGGAACCCAGTAAAAAATTAAAATCTGTTACGGCCGTATCAGCAGGGGTTTTAAAGGAATATTTGGCATGTGCGCCCCAGCCGTCAATCGATACTATGATGTTGTACCTGTGGTCGGGTTTCAAACCGGTAAAGTCCATTGTAAGGGCAACATCGCCTTTTGCATCGGTGATATAACTAAAGTTAGTAGGGTAGTAAACGCGCTTTTCGGATGTGTCTCCAAGTATAAGCATGTTCTGGCCTTTTCCCCTGTAAGCGATCCATATTTTGGCAGTAGTTTTTGTAACGGCACCTATTACCGGCCCAGCTATTAATCTGGGCTTTTGGGGTTTTTGCGCGTTGGCAAAAATTATCCCGCATAGAATGAATATAAAAAAGGCACATTTTTTCACGGATGCGAAAATAGTAAGTTATTGTAGATTGCTTTGTTAATGCAAATTTGTTAGTTCAGCTTAAGTAAGTATAAAAAAAGGCGCTTCTCACGAAGCGCCTTTTGTATTAATACCGTCGACAGTGGTCTGTCGCCCGTGGTCTTATTTGAGAACTTCTGTTACCTGACCTGCACCTACGGTACGTCCACCTTCGCGAATCGCGAAACGAAGACCTTTTTCCATAGCGATAGGGTAGATCAACTTAACTGTAAGTGTTACGTTATCACCAGGCATAACCATTTCAACACCTGCTGGTAAAGTAATTTCGCCTGTTACGTCAGTTGTACGGAAGTAGAACTGCGGGCGGTATTGGTTAAAGAACGGAGTGTGACGTCCACCTTCTTCTTTGCTCAATACGTAAGTTTCGCATTTGAATTCGGTGTGCGGAGTAACTGAACCAGTCTTGCACACAACCATTCCACGCTTAATTTGCTCTTTTTCAATACCTCTTAGTAGCAGACCAACGTTATCGCCGGCTTCTCCACGATCAAGGATCTTACGGAACATTTCAACACCTGTTACAGTTGAAGTAAGGGCTTTTTCGCCTTCTTTCTGTAAACCGATGATTTCAACTGAATCGTTAGAGTTGATAACACCTCTTTCGATACGACCTGTAGCAACTGTACCACGACCTGTGATAGAGAATACATCTTCAACAGGCATAAGGAAAGGAAGGTCAACCATACGTGCAGGAACCGGGATGTAGCTATCAACAGCAGCCATTAGCTCTTCAATTGCAGCAACACCTTTAGGATCTCCGTTCAAAGCTGCAAGGGCAGAACCCTTAATAACCGGAACGTTAGCACCGTCAAATCCGTAGAAAGTTAAAAGGTCACGGATTTCCATTTCGCCTAATTCAAGGAATTCCGGATCGTCAACCAAGTCAACCTTATTCATGAACACTACAACCTGAGGTACACCTACCTGGCGGGCCAAAAGGATGTGCTCACGTGTTTGAGGCATAGGTCCATCGGTAGCGGCAACAACTAATATAGCACCGTCCATTTGGGCAGCACCTGTAACCATGTTTTTAATATAATCGGCGTGTCCCGGGCAATCAACGTGTGCATAGTGACGGTTAGCCGTAGCATA
>JAQBNQ010000532.1 GCA_028288545.1 Bacteroidota bacterium | reverse complement strand
GTACCTGCGTTAAGGTGGCCCTGTTCCATTTCTCTTTCGCCTCTGCACTTTGTTGAAATGCTTCCTTTACTATCAGGTCCATCACCTGTTTTTCAGTCCAGTTATTGCAGTGTATGTTATAGTCCAGCAAAAAATTGCAGGCTTCACGCAGGTTCCATTTGTCGTAAAACAATTGCATTTCGGGCGAAGCGTTGTAGCCCTGCTCTATCATCATCCTTTCAACATAACAGGCCCAGCCCTCTTCCATAGCCCCATTGCCTAAAATATTTTTAATGATACTTGGCTGACGGTTAGCATAAATATGCTGGGTGTAATGGCCCGGTATGGCCTCGTGTATGTTCAATATCTGCAACACGTAGTTGTTATATTCGCGCAAATAACTTTCGGCTTTCTCGGCTGTGTAATTGGTTAGTGGCGTTACGTTGTAGTAAGTAGTTGCATCTTTATCGTAAACACCCGGCCAGTTAATTCCCGCACCGGCAACACCGGCAGCGTAATCAGGGGTTTTGCGGATCTTCAAAGGCTTGGTAGAATCCAGGTCCAGCAAATGGTGGGTATTGATAAAGGCGGTCAATTCGGGCAATTGCTTTTCAACCGTTTGCATAAAATCTTCCCGTTTGCAGTGCTGGGTAGAAATCTTGTCAATCATCATCCGTATCTTTTCAAGCGTATCTGCAGGGGCTGCCTGTCCTTTAAAGTACTTGCTCCACAATTGATTGGTAATGGTATTCATCTCATTATGCAAAAAGGCTTTGCGATCCACGGCTATTTTATACATCTCACTGGCGGCATATCTCGAGTCAATATCCAGCTTAAACTTTTTGGCGTATAGCGCCTTCCCTATCCTAAAACTGCTGCTGTTGGTTGAATCCAGTTTAGCCAACACATCCTTTTGTAACCAGCTTACATAATCAAGCACAGCCTTTTTTGCAGCATCGGAATTGCGGTTGAATTCTGCCACCTCGCTTTCACTCAGCTTCGATGTTTTAAGCGAATCGGGAAAAACCTTTTCGAAAAAATATACAGAGCCCTTATTCTGTGTAATAGCCAGTTCGGTGTGTTCTTTGGTTGGCTTCTTAATATTCTTTTTAGCCGCTTCGTAATAAGCAGGAACTGCCGCCAACTTTTTGGAGAGGTTTCGCAACTTATCTTCCACCGGCATTTTCTTGTAATCAATCACATTAAACAAGGCCTCCCCAATGTTGTAGCCTGATGGGTCCCACTCATAGCTTTTAAACTCGTTGATGCTAAACCGAACGCCCTCGGTAAAATTGGCTATCAGTTTGTAATCGGTTTTGTTATTAGCATCCAGCGAATCGAAATTGAATTGGTTCAGGCTGTCGTTAACCGATTGGGCGAACTTTAATTCGTGTTGCCGTTCAGCATCATTGGGTATTGGCAATAGCGAATCGTATTTATGATAACCGACACCACCTGCCCAACCCGGATACATCTTCCACAGGTCCTCTACAAAACGGTTTTTGTATTGTTCAAAGTCCTTGTTGCCAAGTCCCTTAGCCTTTGCTGTTTCGCTATGATGGTTGTTACAGGATTGCAGTAAGGCAAAGCCCAGAGCGACGTAAAGAATTCTTTTCATGTAGATGGTGTTTCGTTAAATAACCTACGCAAGTTTAAGGTTAAAAAGCGAAACTTAGTTGCCGACATGTATGAAAGGTTAAACTCAACTTGTAAAACAATCTTATATAGATTATTTTAATTTATCCGATATTCCTTTTACTTTCCCCTTAATTACCGCTGTAAAAATCCATGCCCGCAATGAAAACTATAGCTACAAAAGCCCTGCTGCTTTCCATGTTCTTTAACATTTACAACAATGCTATTGCACAGGTAAAGGATACAAACGAACCCATTCGGTACGTAGATTTTCACGCTCACCCGGCAATGAAAAATTACTACAGAAATGTGCCCCGCTTTGATAGAATGTGGCAACCCCAATTTTCGGAGTATATCAAAAACGCCAATTGGGTTAACATGGGTAAAAAAAGATGGATATGGTGTAAAACGGGATTTAGCGGGGTAACCGGTCATGGAAGTTACGACCAGGCGACATATGACCTGTTAAACCAAGGCCAAGCCAGTATCATATGCGCAAGTATTTATTCGTTGGAAAAACAATCCACTTCCAAAGCAAAGGTGCTTCATATTATACCTATGAGGACCCTCAACAATTGGGCGGTCACCAAAATCACAATGAAAAGACAGAAAACCGCTTTTAATTGTACCGGCTACGAAGAATATAAAGGGCAGATAGCTTTCCTCGAAAAACAATCCACCAACTACACTGGTTACGGCAAAGCTGTAAAAATAGCAGACAGGGTAGAACAGCTAAATGATACAAGTGTGATATGGCTGCTTATTACTGCCGAAGGAGCCCATAACTTTTATGGATATGAAGACCAGTACGGGAATCAGTTCAGAGACTTTCATTGCGATGGCAGTTGCATGGATAGCATCCTAAGTAATTTAAAGGAAGCCAAGAACAAACACCGGCTGTTTTTTGTAACCACCAGCCACCTTTTTTGGAATAAAGTAAGCGGCTTTGCCCGGGGGTTAGACATTGACAAACCAGCAGCCCGAAAAATTCTGGCAAGGCAAATGTGGTCGAAAAATTTTGCCAACGTGGATGGCAAAGATGCCGAGGGCATTATTTATATCAGAAAGAAAATATTTACTCCTTCAAAAAAGGACTCCGTACAGGTACAATGCGAATGCCTTTACGATCTCAAGCAAAAACCTGACACCCTTCAATTAGGCTACGCTTTTATCGATAGTTTATGGAGTAGACACAATGATTTTAAAAAGCCCACTTATGTGGATATGCGGCACATGGATGTTAAAGCCAGAATAGAATACATGAACTACCGGGCCAAATACGTCAATGAAACACATGAAAAGATACCTTTAATAGTTTCCCATGCTGCTGTTAATGGCAAAAATTTGCAAATGGCAAAGTTCCTGGGATCGTGTCCAATATTCGACGACTATGATGAATATATAAACCCAAAAAAGTATTACAAAAAGGAACTTACCCTTAACGGATGTGGCAAAGAAATGGGGTTTGATATAAATGGGTTGGACAAGGTGATGGATAAGGTGGGCTGGTTCCATCCAATGAGCAATAATTTATTTGATGAAGAGATTGATTCTGTTTATAAATCGGATGGTATTATTGGTTTGTCGATGGAGGAAAGGGCTTTAGGCAAAAACACTTACAATTACCGCCATCACTGTCATAACCTGCGTAAATATATTGCCAGCCATATTGATGGATTTACCTATGCCAATAAATCTCATTTACGTGAAAAGAAGTATCTCAAAAAACTGGAACTGGCTGAACCGTTTGTCAGAAATATGCTTTATATCGTTAAGCATTCCGGCGTTAGCGAAAAGGAGTTTCAAAATCTTGAAGACTGGAAACATATTGCCATCGGGTCGGATTTTGATGGCATTATGAATCCAATTGACATTTGTGCCACAGCGGCTGATATCCCGGCTTTCTTTTCATTCCTTGCCGATAATCTTAATCTATATGCCGACTATTTGGGCGAAAGGAAATTGCTGCACGACAAAGACCCCAAAATATTATTGCGAAGAGTGTTCTATCAAAACGGGGAGGAATTCATTAAGCGATATTTCTAAGCCCGGCATATTATTTTTGAACAAGATCGCATCCTGCCATACGATCGCAAGAAGCTACCGCGTTTACCGTAACAGGTTTAGCCATAACCATTACCAGTTCAATATCCCGGTTAGTTCCGCTGCCGTTTTGTTTAACAAAGCCTTTGGCTACAACATTGCCGTTATTGATAAGGGTACCACTTTGCGCTACGGTAATATCTGCGGTACTGATAATACCCGCGCCCTTTTCAATTTGCAGGATACCTTCAATTACCAGCGGCGTATTTATAATTACCTGGCCCGTAATGATCACAACATCATCTGCTTTTATAGTTGAACCCATATGTTGATCGTTCCAGATACATGGATCCGACCATTTGCCTGAACCGATTGTATAAGTTGTGGAATGAGCCGCAGTTGCCGTTAAAATAAGGCCGAAGAAAATGGAGATAGTTTTCATGGAACATGTTTTAGTAATCGTTAAAGATTGACAGCCTTTGTTCCGGTACCATGCCAAAGGCAATTGTGGGGGAGAAAACTATCGTACAACAAAGATGGTGGGGATTAATACCTGAAGCATTACATAACTTAGAGATTAAGTTATATCATTCA
>JAQBNQ010000454.1 GCA_028288545.1 Bacteroidota bacterium | reverse complement strand
CTACTTGTTCAAGTAAATAGTTAAAAAAATTACTTCCAATTCCGCCGCGATGCTTTGCAACATCTACATAAAATTTGTGCAGGTAATAGTGATCGCCTTTTAATTCAATCGAGGCATAACCAACAGGTTCCTTGTCAGCATAAGCTAAAAAATAATGCTCACCGTTTTTCATCTGCGTGGCTATAAGATCTTCGTTGTACCTGGTGCGTAACATATAATCTATCTGTTCAACCGTAATGATTGAAGGATAGTGCTCATGCCATATTTTATGTGCAAGGCGGCAGATGACAGGTATATCATTTGTTGTGGCCAGGCGAAAGAAAATGTCCATGCTGTGAAAATAACGTGTTAGCATTAAAACACTGCGTGAAAATATAACATCAACTATGCAATGCTGAATAGGGTAGAGTAGTTAATACATGTCTGGTATTGCAAATATTGGCAATACTTTTTTTAAATGACATCTGCAATTACGTTACAAATACAAAGCGCACAGGTTGTGCGGACTGATCCATTAAATAAGCTAAAATCAAAAACCTACCTATTTTTTAGCTTTAGCATCATCCGCTTTTTTCGCTTTAGGCGGCGCCTCCGAGTGTGGATGATGGGTTGCCCTGATAACATCGTGCGCTTCGGATCTTGTATGTCCGGGAGGGGCTAGCACCAGGCTTGATTTGGTTAGTGCCTGCCACAGTACCTGGTTTTTAAAAGCTATAGTTCCTCCACCGCGTTTTCTTTGCGATATCATGCGGTTGATGTCGCCCACGCACACCCAAGGATTGTTGAGCGTAATGCCCCATTTGGCGTGGTCGTGGGTTTCTGGCCAGGCCCAGTGAACACCCAGTGCCCCGAGGTTAACGTACTTTATATCGAAAGTTTTGTGAATGCCGTCTGTATCGGCAATGGGTGGTATGGGCCCACGGATCCAGGTTTCGTCGTCCATGTTGTCCTTTAGCGTTGGGCCAACCAGGCCATTCCAAAAGTCTTTATTCCACTCTTTGTTTTTAGCGATCACCTTAAAGGGCATCCGGCCGATTGATTTCAAATCAATGGCGTCTGATGCAGCAGCTGGCTTAGTGGCTAAGGGCTGCGTTAATAAAAAGAGCGCATCCTTTGGAGACAGGTTTGCAGTGTTAGGAAAATATATCTGCGGTTCCTGGTGAGTAGCCATTAGTGCTGCCAGTTTATTTGCTGTTGCCAGGTCAAGCGAAATGCACATGTATGTTTGTCCGTACTTGGGTGTTGGATCGGTGGTAGCGCCCGGCTCGGCGAATTTGGGCCATGAGTGAAGCAGCCAGAAGGCAGTTTTTGTAGCCGTATCGAATGCGATAACGCCTTTGGTGTGTCCTTTATGTCCATCATCCTTGCGCTTTACGGCAGGGGGCATTTCGTCATTATACAATATCCAACCTGTTGAAGCAGGAGGATTTTTAAAGTTTTTGAACACTGAATCCAGCGTAAGATTAAGCGCCCCTTTGCCATCGTTAAGGACGTTGGGCGATAGACTTACTTTTCTCTTCAGCGCATCTTTATTGGCGTCGATGGTTGAGTCGTAGTAAACATATTCGTAGCCTGTGGCATTATCGGTGCCCGCGCCTTTGTTAAGTTGAGGCACTTTATAAATAAACCACCAATCAACGGGCTTTCCTTTTTCGTCCAGTGCAGAGATTTTCATGATGGATACTTATTTTTTGAATGTGAGGGTTATTAAATATGATTGCTTGTTAAAGGAATGAAATTAAAATGAAAGTTGCAATAGCCGAAAAGGTGAGGTTTTGTTAAAAAAGAGGAGATGGAGTCTATAAGTATAAAGGACAGGCTTCAATGCGTGGGCAGAAAGCCTTGCTTGTAACGAAACGTAATCGGACAGTACTAATTTACAATCAATATTTATTAAATCTATGCCAATAATAGATGAACTGCTGATTATTCTTTACCAGAAGTAAAGTATCAGAAAACTTATGCCTGGAAATACTATCCCCGGGCTTGGCAAAAAATATAAAGTCTTTATCCTTATCCCAATCGTTGGTTTCAGCAGCCGAGCTATTTGGGAATACACTCAATATCCTGCAATAATAAGTTCTTCCAGGTTCCGCCAGCAGTTTAAAGCTATGTATCCTATTGTAATTGGGATCTACAAAAGAAAGTCTTCCCTGAATCTCTTCGCTATCAATAGCAGCGAAATACTCGTGCCATTTTTCTATTTCCGGCTCACTTTGTTTATCATCAATATAGACAAGCAGTAAAAAGGCAGTAATTAAAAACAGAACAAAAATTAATTTAATTCTACCCATGCACCTAAATTATACAATATGAATTGGAGAACCAAAACTGCATTATGGTCTAAAAATTTTATATACTATTAACATTACAAATGGGCCAAAGAGAAATACACAGCCCTTTTTTGCATCAGCTGCCTTTAAATCTGCTCGAGTTTCGTAATAATGAGTTACGATGGAAATAATTTTCTCATCACAATAATTTGCATATATCATTCCTAAGGGAATGAACTATTTGCGGTGTTAGTGTCGGTAACTGGCATAACAAAATACCTTCCATTATTTCCCGAATACACTTTTTGGAGGAATGTTCGGCGGATGTTTAACGTAGTATTCCATTCTTTGCCATAGAAAATCCAGCGCTTCTTCATAATTATTGAATGCATGAAAATCATCACGGCCACCTCGCTCATTCATATAAAATATTTCAAAAACAGCATAGTTTTCATATAGCACGTACGCCATAGGCTTTAGTTCTCCATCTAATGAATACCGGTTTTCGGGGATTTTATTGGTCCGTAATTTCGCTTTTAAGTCGTCTAAGTTCATACTCATTTTCACGTTTTTTAATCGGCCACTGGTGATATTTGATAAAAGTATAAAGGTTAGACAGAATGAAGGTATAGATTAAACAAAACCGGGTCTGCAACGCAAAAAAGCCGGGAAGCAAACGCGTTGCACGGGCGCTCATCCTCCCTCGCCACGCTGCCGCGTGTGCGCTCCCTCCAGCGGGAGACAATACGCGTCCTTCAACATGCAGAGTTTGCCATGCACCAGGACACTAGCAAAAAAGATGGCTGACGTTTTAAAAAGTGTCAACTATTAAGAATTTCGGAATGCGGTGGTTCGGCTACGCTCACCATGACATGACTGGTAGCTAGTTTTTAACCAGCTTATCGTACTTGGTGGAGTTGCTTGGGTCTATTCGCCGGAGGTAGGCGAGGGCCTTTGCTTTTTCGCCCATGTCGGCTCCCGAGAATACACCCACCAGTTCATCGCTTTTGGCCTGAAAGAAGGCTGAGAGCAGAATGGCATTAGGATTATCTTTTGCAATGCGATCGAGTTTATCGAGGGCGTTCATGATGTTTTGGCGGGCAAGAGCGGGCTTGTCGTAAAAGTTGTCCATGCCGGCATAGTGATAGTCCCACAGTACTTGCTTAAACAATTCGTATTTGCTGGATTGCATGTTATTGATAAGCCAGTAACGGTTGCGGGTACCATCAAACGGTTTCCAACCTTTTGCATCGGGTGCGTTGGTGGGCACATTGTTCATTATCTGCTCGGCCAGGTTAAAGTATTTTGCGCCTCCGCCTTTGCCAAAGCTTTCGTAATCCATGCCTATCATCAGGTAAGCATAAAAACCAAGTATGGAGGTAAGGTTGGAGTTGTATTGCGTGGTACCAAAATCGAGCGCCTGGTTTTGGGTATAGGTAAGAATGCAATCCTTATCGACAAAATTAAATATGGGCGAATTGTACGAGCTATTATATACCGGGCGCGAACACTGTATGGTAATAGAAGCATTGTAAACATCCTGCGCGGCTGCGTTATCAATTAAGATGAACATACTGCACTCTATCTTTTCTTCGGGCGCAAAAATATCCTGGGTAAATGCTTTGGTGTTCATGAATTCGCTCAGCGCGTTTTCCATAGACTTGAAAACACTGGGGTCAACACCGGTAACTTTTTGGGCGCTAACGGTTAACTGGCATTTTAGTTCCTGTGCCTGTGTATTGACAAAAGCAAACAGTACTAAAATGAGTAAGCAGGGAATTGTTTTACGTTTCAAGGTGGTGATCATTTTTTGGCGGCCAGTATTTTATTGACATAGTCAACAATATCCTTTGCTACCTCAGTTTTCGATTTCAATTCAAATTTAGTGACTTTTCCTTCTTTATCAATGATAGTTATTTTATTAGTATCAAACTGAAAACCTGCCCCCTGGTCGTTCATCGAATTTAACACGATGAAGTCGAGGTTCTTCCTTTTCAGTTTTTCCTGTGCATTGTTCATCTCGTTATCCGTTTCCAATGCAAAGCCTACAATAACCTGTTTTGCTTCCTTCAATTTTCCTAACTCGGCCGCTATATCCTTAGTACGTACCATTTCAACGGAGAATTCCTGCTCCTTCTTTTTTATTTTGGTAGTACTGGGGTACTTGGGGGTATAATCTGCCACCGCTGCGGCAAACACAATAACATCATTAAACGGAAAATATTGCGCACATGTTTCATACATCTGGGCAGCAGACTGCACCTGGATTTGAGAAATGAGCGGATTAACAGGATTTAAGTGCGTAGGGCCTTTAACCAGAGTAACCTCGTTTCCAAGCGCGGCAAATTCCTCGGCAATGGCTATGCCCATTTTGCCCGATGAATTATTGCTTACAAAACGAACGGGGTCGATAGGTTCGTGTGTGGGGCCGGCGGTGATAAGTACTTTCAATGTGATGATGTGATAATGTGATAATGTGATAATGTGATAATGATAACAGCCTTAACAGCCACTACGATATATCAACCAAAATATTCTTCCAGGTGCTCCATGATGTGTTCGGGTTCGGCCATGCGGCCGTCGCCTACCAGGCCGCTGGCCAATTCGCCGTGTTCAACAGGGATTAAAATGTTACCGTATGAGTGGAGTAGTTCCATATTCCTTTTAACGGACTTGTGCTTCCACATATCAAGGTCCATGGCCGGGGCAAAAAACACCGGGCACTTGGCAGATAGGTACGTAGCCAATAACATGTTATCGCAGTTGCCATTGGCCATTTTTGCAATGGTATTGGCGCTGGTTGGCGCAATAACCAGGGCATCGGCCCACAGCCCTAATTCAACGTGGTTGCTCCAGGTACTGGCATCGGCAATAAGGTCTGTATAAACTTTGTTTTTGCTTAGCACCGAAAGTGTAAGCGGGGCAATAAACTGAGATGCTGAAGCAGTCATAATAACTTTTACTTCGGCACCGGCCTTAACGAGTAAGCGGGTCAACATGGCTGATTTATAAGCAGCAATGGACCCGCAAACGCCGATAATGATTTTCTTATCTCTCAGATTGCTCATAGGAGCAAAATTAAATCAGTGCCGGAGGCGTTTCGTCAAGAATACGCACCTGCAATTCGCCATTCTGAAACTCTTTAGTAGCCAGAATGGTTGGATGAGGCAGTTTTTCGTAAAACTTTGATATTTCTATCTGCTCGCGGTTTTCGTGAATTTCTTCAAGGTTATCTGTATGAGAAGCGAAATCTTCTAATTTAGAATGCAGTTCTTCCTTTATCTCTTTAGATATCTGGTTAGCGCGGCGGGTTATGGTATAAATAGCCTCGTACACATTACCCGATTCTTTAGCCATTGCCTCAAGGTTCTGGGTTTCGATAAGCGGATTGATCTGCGTCATCTTGATCTTTTTTACTTTATCCATTCGTTTTCAGTTTTTTTAGTAGTTCGCTTGAATTATTGAAAATCCTCTCAGCCTCTTTAGAATAGCGGCTTTTGGGGAATTTATCCACAAAATTATAATAAGTTTTCACAGTTCGCTCCAATGAGGGCAACTTCTTAACGCTTTTCTGCTCCTCGCTGAGGGCATAGTTGTTCTTTACTACCAAAAAGTGCCCTTTTTCCACCAATTTGGTTATTTCATCGGCTTCTTTCTTATCGGTTATCAGCGGCAACTGGTGGTCAGCCTCAACAAAAAAGGCGTTGAAGTAGTTTTCGCGTTCGGACAGCGGACCAACTTCGGCCCATTCAAAAGCACTTAGGGCAGCCAGGTAATGCGACTCCATTTCGAATTTCTTAGCCTCTTCAAGGTACTTGCTGGCGGCAAACTTGTACTTAAACTCGTTATAGTTTCTGATCACATTATTATAACGCTCGGCTTTTTTTGAAGGGATAGAATTTTGAGCAAACTTAATGTTTGACTTAATGACCATAAAAGACATCTTCTCACCTTCAGCAATATCCGGAAAGTCCTTTAGGATATTGATGTAACAGGTGGCCGCCGCTTTAAAGTTGTTGGTCTTATAATAAAGCTCGGCGCTATTCATGGCTTTGCGTTCAAGCTTTTTGCGCAGCCTGGCCACATCTTCGTTTACTTCCTTTAAAAACTTACTTACCGGAAACGAATTCAAAAAGAACTGATAGGCATCAAGTGCCTTGGTAGTATAGGTCTGATCCAGATCGGGCTTTGGCGAAAGACGTGTATAGCTTTTGCAGTGCATATACAGGCACTCTTCGGCCTTTTCGCCATTGGGGTAGAGGTCGTAAAAGTTTTTGAAGTGATAAGCTGCAATCATGTAATCGCCTTGCTCGTAGTTGCTTTTGCAGTACATGTAATATAGGTCCTCGGTAGATTGACGGCCTTTCATCAGGCCTATCAGTTCTTCCAAAAGCGGGATACATTTAAAGTACTCCTTCTTATTATACCATGAAATAGCTTTTGCTTTTTTATAGTCAAGGTCCGTAGACTTAAGGGCTTTTTCGGGGGTATCGCAACCGCTAATACCTAACATCAGCATGGTTACCAGGCCCACCAATATACTTGAAAAGGCAAAGCCCGGCTTACGGGTTAGTTGTGGAGTATAATGCTGGATTTGCTTCATAAAAAGGTGGGCAAAGATAAATTTTTAGGTGGTTTAAGGAAGCCAATTGCTTTATAAATAAACCTAAACGCGTAAAGCCGCTTTTATTATGTTGAGATGGGGAAGGGAAATGAAGACTGAGGTAGGAACAAAAAAAGAAGAGCCGGGCCCTGACCCCCGACTCTCTTAAACTTAAGCACTATGGTAATTTCTTTTACGGGGGTGTTTTAAAAAGGTTACAAGCGCCTCATAAAATTTATTTTTCCCGGAATAAATTCGCAATAACTCTATATATTGTGTCTTGATTATAACCCCCTCTGGCGAAGCAATTAACAAATTTTACATTGTTCTAATCCGAAAAACGACTGTTTCGATTATTTTTGCGGCGGACTAAACACGTAATCATGAATTTAGCTGACAATTTGAAAAAGCTGAGAGTTGCTAAACAACTCTCTCTAACTGAGCTAGCTGCCCTGGGGGGTGTAAGCCTCGGGTATTACAACAAACTTGAAAGGTACGTTATGAAGCCTTCGGTTGAGTTGTTAATTGATCTCTCCAGTTTATTTGGCCTTACAATCGATGAGATTGTTTATTTGAACGACTCGGCAATCAAAAAAGTCCGCTCAAAACCGATCCAAAAGCGTAGTGCTGCCAAGAAACCGGTTGTAAAAATCGAAATCAAAAAAGCTGCTGTTAAAAAGGCAGCTAAAAAAGCAAAGTCGAAGAAGCGTAAGTAGTACGCTGTTCCTGTGCTTTTGAAAAACGGCTATGTTTCTTAACATAGACCGCTAGCGAAGCTTTGCACTTAAATGTAAATCTTTCTTGGGTAACTCGTTTTAAACGGGTTGGCTAAAGGATTGCAAAAACAATACAATAAAAGGCATTCACTTTTTTTGACAGCAAAATCTATTTGGGTAGGGGAAATTGAATACCTGAAAATAATCAAGGCCCCGCTTTACTTTACCTGCTCCACGTCCAAAACAATAAACGAACCCGACTTGATAGTTGGACGCGGATGAGGATTTTCTTTGGTCGCTTCCGGCTTTTCGCCGTAATCAGCAGCAGGTAAATACAGGTGATGCGTTTTTGTATCAACGGTCATTGTTCTTGCACCTTTTTTGGTTACAATGTTTTCCAGCACCACAAATTTATTTGGGCCTTCTTCCTGTACCACAGTTATTGTACCATCACCGTTACTGCTATATGCACGGTTAAGTGCCGGGTCAAAAGCAGCCGCGTCCGGGCCTTCTCCAATTGGCACAGTGGTTACTACCTTACCACTGTCGGCATTTACCACCACCATCATTTTATTATCACACACTGCAAATAACCTATGGTTTTTATTATCTATGGCAAGGCCGCTGGCACTTTCGCCGGGAGCGATCGGCCATATCTGTTCAGCCTTTAAAGTATTTGCATCGATTACCACTATTTGGTTTTTGTCCTCAATGTTAACATACACTTTGCCTGCTTCATTTGTTACGGCAAATTCAGGCTTACCCGGCAATGGTATAGTACCCACCACCGCATTACTTTTTGCGTCAATCACAGTTACGTTTGATGTTCTTCCATTAAATACAAATACCTTTTTCGAAAAAGGGTCGTACAAAATAGCATCTGGGTTTTTACCGGTTACGTAAACAAGGGCAACAACCTCATAAGTTGTAAGATTAAAAACGGTAACGGAAGAATCGCGCCCATTGCTTATAAATCCCTTGTTCAGTTCTGGGGCAAGTGCAATACCATGAACTCCCTTAGTATCTGGTATTGTATGAATCAGTTTTCCGCTTTTGGCATCTACCACATTCACAACGTTACCATGCGAAACAAACAACCTGCCAGTAGCTGCATCTGCTACCAGGTAATCCCAACCACCTTCGCCCTCAACAGGTATTTTACCGGCAATTTTATAGGACTGAGCACCGCCTGCTAAAAAGGTTAAAAGAAAAATCGCAATAAAAACT
>JAQBNQ010000444.1 GCA_028288545.1 Bacteroidota bacterium | reverse complement strand
ATTGATGCCATCCGCGCTGGTATTGGGGTTCTTTTTGTGGGCGACCAGATAGCTAATAACCTGTTAGGCAGTTATAAAGCGAGCCTTATGTACTCTCAACAGATAAAATTTAACAGAAAGATGGCTTTAAAGATAGGTTTAGAAGGAACCTATATTCATACCCAAATAAAATGGAACAGTTTGCTTTGGAGCGACATGGTTAACCCGCTTACCGGTTTTTACAACTCGGTAAATGTGCCAAACCCTACCGCCGAGCCCAATCCTGAAAAGACCTCTACCAATACCGGAGATATGGGAGCGGGATTTGTGTTTTTTACCGAGAAACTTTATGTAGGGTTTGCCGTAAATAACCTGTTAATGCACAAAATATCTTTTACAGGCCAGGATAATGCCACTACACCCATCAACTTTGTGGCTCATTTTGGGGCAAATTTGCCTATACACCACAAGAAAGAACTCAGCTACAATATTTGGGTATCGCCAAACGTTTTATTTGTGAACCAGGGGAAATCATACCAGGCGCAGGCTACTTTTTTAACAGGTGTAAGCCTGGTCTACTTTGGTTTAGGATACCGTAATGCCATACAAAATTCGGATGCTGTGATAGGGATTGTGGGGGTAAAAAAAGGCAAAATACGGTTTGGATATAGTTACGATTACACTATTTCGAAATTAGCAGGCAAAACAGGTGGAACCCACGAACTTTCTTTTACTTTTAACTGGACAGGCGAGGACAATTCGCTGAATCCAAAAAAGAATAAAGCTTATGTTCCGTGCCCCGATATTTTGAATTTTTGATTTTGGAAATTAAAATTTTATATTAGCGACCTTTAAAACGACCCTTAAACCTTTTAAAAACTAAACTGTATAAACAATGAAGCTTAGCAAATTGTACCTGTTCCTGACCTTGCCGGTGTTAGTTGGTGTTTCATCATGTGGCAAGGATAAGTCATCTGTAACAGGGTGGAACTATAATGACAAAAAGAATGGCGGCTTTGAAGTGAGCAAAGCCCAGGACCAGGTTACCGGTCCGGGACTTGTGTATATTCAGGGTGGTACTTTCGTGATGGGAAATACCGAGCAGGATGTGATGTATGAATATCACAACGTACCTCGTCGTGTTACTGTAAGTTCATATTATATGGATGAGACAGAAGTAGCCAACGTACACTACCGCGAGTACCTTTACTGGATGAACCGCGTGTTCGGTGCCGATTTTCCGGATGTGGTGAAGAAGGCTTTGCCTGATACACTGGTTTGGAGAGATGAGTTGGCTTATAACGAACCATACGTGGAGTATTACTTCCGTCACCCGGCTTATGACTTCTACCCGGTGGTAGGTGTTAACTGGTTACAGGCAAACGACTTTGCTTCATGGCGTTCTGATCGTGTTAACGAAAGAATACTAATTGACAAAGGTGTATTAGCTGAAAACACTTCACAAGTTGGTGCAGATAACTTCAATACCGAATCTTACCTGATTGGCCAATACGAAGGTGCTGCCGGAAAAAGACCAGTGAAGGATTTGAACCCCTCAGGTACCGGAACACGTCACGTAAGACTGGAAGATGGTATCATGCTTCCTAAATATCGCCTCCCAACAGAAGCTGAATGGGAATATGCTGCCCTTGGCCTTGTTGGAAATCAACCAGCGTCAACTGAAGAAAGAATCACTGACAGAAGAATTTATCCTTGGAACGGAACTTCAACACGTTACCCTAAAGCGGGTATGTGGCAAGGTTCATTCCTGGCTAACTTTAAGAGAGGACGTGGAGATAACATGGGTATTTCAGGTAAGTTGAATGACAATGCCGACATTACTGCCCCGGTTAAATCTTATATGCCAAACGATTTTGGTTTATATAATATGGCCGGTAACGTAAATGAGTGGGTATTGGATGTTTATCGCCCTATGACATCCCAGGATGGAAATGATTTCCGCTTATTCCGCGGTAACCAATTCCAGACAAAAGTATTGGATGCTGAAGGCAAACCGGTTGATAAAGACAGCCTTGGTAAAATTCAATACCGTTTAGTAACACAGGAAGAAAGTGCCAACCGCAGAAACTACCGCAAAGGTGAAGTAAGAAACTTTGGTGACGGTGATGAGGTTTCTAACGTTGATTATAAATTCGGATTATCATCATTGATCAATGAAGATGTTCGTGTTTACAAAGGCGGCGGATGGAAAGACAGAGCTTATTTCCTTTCTCCGGGTGCAAGAAGATATTTAGATCAATCTCTTTCTACAGATGACCTTGGTTTCCGTTGTTCAATGGACCGCGTAGGTTCTCCTTCGGGCAACAGCATTAAGGGTGGAAATAACTTCCCTAAAGAACACGGCAAACGTAAAATGAAAGGATAATATTTATCGCAGGATAAATAAGGATATAAAAACCCCGGTGATAATTCACCGGGGTTTTTAATTTTATAGCGCTTATGCAAATTGAAACGCTTTACCAAAAGTATCTGTCATCCACCGGTGTTACTACCGATACGCGTAACATTGCAGCCGGGAATATTTTTTTTGCATTAAAGGGAGATAAATTTAACGCCAATAAGTTTGCTGCAGAAGCGCTGGACACAGCAGCATTTGCAATTGTAGATGAAATTGATAACGCCGATTGGAAAAATAAATACGGAGAACGACTGATACTGGTAGAAGATGTTTTAAAAACATTGCAGCAACTGGCAGGTTATCACCGCGGCCAATTAAAGTGCCCGGTGCTTGGCATTACCGGATCAAACGGAAAGACAACCACCAAAGAATTAATTGCTGCAGTACTGTCTAAAAAATATAAAACCTATGCCACTAAGGGCAACCTTAATAATCATATAGGCATTCCTTTAACACTGCTCGCAATTAAGGATGACGTTGAATTTGCTGTGATTGAAATGGGCGCTAATCATGTAGGTGAAATTGCATCTTACTGCGATTACGTACGGCCTGACTATGGATTGATAACAAATGTGGGGTTGGCTCATACCGAAGGCTTTGGTGGCTTTGAAGGGGTAGTAAAAGGAAAGACCGAGCTGTATCAATATCTGGGCACGTACAAAGGAAAAGTTTTTCTTAACCTCGATAATAATATTCTAACCGAACGGGCTTCGGCTTTTGGATTCGGGGTTTCTGATATTAATAGCGTTATCGGTTATGGCACACTACCCGGTGCATGGTGCACCGCCAGGATTAAAGAGAACAAGGATTTTCTTTCGGTGGGCTGCGTTGAAGATGGTAAAGAAGTTGTTGTACGGACAAATCTTGTCGGCGAATATAATTTTGAGAATGTGGTGAGCGCTATTTGCGTGGGCAAGTACTTTGGTGTTGGTATTGACGCGATAAAGGAATCGATTGAAGCATATGTGCCCTCTAATAACCGCTCGCAAAAAATTCAGTACGGTTCTAACACTGTCATATTAGACGCGTACAACGCTAACCCAAGTAGTATGACAGAGGCCTTGAAAAATTTTGCAAAAATTACTGCGCAGAACAAAGTTGTTATACTGGGCGAAATGATGGAGTTGGGGGACTACTCCGTTACTGAACATAAGAAAATTGCAAAGGCTGTGTCGGATATGTCCTTGACAAAAAGAATATTTACCGGAAGCGGCTTTGGCTTTTTAAAGAATGACCCCGCATTTATTTATTTTGAAAAGACTGACGCTTTGAAAGACTGGTTCAAACAACAGCAGTTTGAAAACTGTTACATCCTTATTAAAGGTTCGCGCAAAAATGAGTTGGAAAAAATTTTGAAGGATTGATAGCCGGGTATTTATAATTGCAATAGCAGAAATAGTTTATAATGGCATTGAAGTACATTGGTGATCTGCTTAAAGTTTTTATTTACTACCTGGTGCTTTTTGCGCTGTGCAGGCTAATATTTCTGCTCTATTTCAGTCAGCAAATAATTGGCGAAGGTGTAGGCATTTTTTTCAACTCCCTTATCAAGGCCTTTCCCCTGGATCTATCTACGGCCTGCTACCTTTCCTTTTTGCCCTTAGCAATTTTGTTTATCAGAAGTGTATGGGCACAAAAGTTTTTCACCTGGCTGCTTAAAGTTTATTTACTGTTTACCTCGCTGGTGTATATTCTGCTTGCAATAGGCGAAATAGGCGTTTACCGGGAGGTACATGTAAAACTTTATTTCAACCTGCTAACTCACCTTAGCCATGTTGACGAATTGTTTCGCTCAGTTTCTTTTGCCCTGATGATCACCGTACTTGGCACAAGTGCCGTGCTATTATATTTTGCCGGAAAGGGGTTGAACAAAATTTTCCCCGCAAAAAAACGCGCCGGCAGAACCAGGATTATAGATGTAGTTGGTTTGTTATTGGTGCTGTTGGTTTCAACAGGGCTTATGTTTATGGGTTGCCGCGGAGGTTTACAACCAATACCAATTAACGAAGGCGAAGTTTATTTTTCAGACAATCAATGTGTAAACGATGCTACCGTTAATCCGCTTTGGAATATTGTACACAGCTATATTGAAAATAAGCTTGTGCTTAAAGGTGATGCGTACAAAGTAATGAGCGATGATGAGGCAAGTGCCATTGTTGCAGACCTCTATCATGTTGAAAAGGATTCGACCGTTCATATTTTTAAAACTGGCAGACCCAATGTTTGTATTTTAATACTAGAGAGCTGGTCAGCTGATTTGATTGAGTCCTTGGGTGGATACAAGGGGCTTACTCCCAATTTTGAAAAACTTGTAAATGAAGGTTACTTGTTTACTAATATAAAACCCGCCGGGCATGTAAGCGACCAGGGAGTTCCTGCAATACTGAGCGGTTACCCCGCGCTTCCTATTGGCTCGGCCGTTAACCAGCCCGAACGCCAGGTAAACCTGGATTGTTTGAATGATGAGTTGCTGACAGAGGGATACACCTCGTCCTTCTTTTTTGGTGGACAATTGATATACGGAAATTTAAAATCGTACGTGTACCGAAATAAATTTATGCGGGTTGTTGAACAGCAAGATCTTCCCTCATCCTTACCGGCGGGGCGGCTTGGAATACATGATTCAATTATGCTGGGCATTTGGCGCGACTCTTTGAACCAGATGAAACAACCTTTTTTTTCTTGCCTTTTTACACTGAGCACCCATTCGCCGTATGATGCAGGCAGAGCTGAAAGCGTTGATTGGGGTGATATGGAAAAGCCTTACCTTAATTCTGTAGTATATGCCGACAGGCAGTTGGGTAAATTTTTTGAGGAAGCAAAAAAACAAGCCTGGTATAACAATACGGTATTTATACTTGTAGCAGACCACAGCCACAACACGCCAAAAAACTATCAATACTGCACACCGGAATTTTATCATATCCCTTTGCTGATATACGGAGGTGCCTTGAAAGAGGAATACCGGGGCGTGAAGAGCGACAGGCTGGGTTCGCAAACCGATATTGCATCAACGCTTTTACATCAACTAAATTTAAAAGCCGGTAGCTACCGCTGGAGCAAAGACCTGATGAATCCATATACTAAACAATTTGCCTTTTATACTTTTAATGAAGGCTTTGGATACGTTGACTCGGGCAGGGTTACAGTATGGAATAAAAAATTTCCTTACCTAACGATGAACAGCGGCACCACGCCCGCTGAAAAAGATTCATTATTCAAAAAGGGGGCGGCTACCTTACAGGTGCTGATGAAGGACTTTTTGTCGAAATAAAACCAGTGCCGAACGCGTTTTATTTGGCTTGAAATGTACCGGCAACTTTATAATTTCAATGAACGATAAAACTCAAAGATCTATGGCGCACATTAAAGTACCTGACCTGCCCGGAATACGAGGCCTGATGGCTTTTAGGCCTGAGACTGCAAAAGTGTTGAATGAGCTAACCGAAGTTTTGCTGCGTAGTGAAAACTCGCTTAGCCGGGGCGAGCGCGAATTGATAGCAACTTATGTTTCATCCTTAAACGATTGCTTCTTTTGCCAGAATGCTCATGGCGGCATTGCACAGCATTACCTGCAATGCGATATGGATTTTATCGATTCTGTTAAGCGCGATTTTCAATCAACTGAAATAAGCGATAAAATGAAGACTTTACTTTCTATAGCGGCTGCGGTTCAAAAGGGAGGAAAGAATGTTACACCGGAACAAGTTGAAAAGGCAAAAGGCCTTGGCGCAACAGATATTGAAATACATGATACCGTTTTAATTGCTGCAGCTTTTTGCATGTTTAGCCGTTACGTTGATGGCTTAGGAACCACTGCACCGAGCGACAGACAGTTTTATATTAACCGGGGCAAAGTTAGAGCAGAGGAAGGGTATGTGGGTTTTGATCTGTATAAATAATACATGAGAATCCGGTTAGCACTTTTATTCTTTACTGCTGGTTTTTGCGCCTCGGCGCAGAAGGACTTTAGCTACATGGACAAGGCCGGCCATAAAATATCGGTTGATTTATCGCTGTTGCCATCATTTTTAGACAGTACATTTCTAAGGAGTAACCTTTCTTTTGATTCTGATACTTCTCAAAAGAGACCATACTGCTATTCTATTGATGAATTCGGTTGCCAAAAGAAGGCAGCAAGAATGATCGGCTTCCATGAAAAAAAATTCAACGTAAACAGGCACCATCAAATAGTTTTTATGAGGGTACATGGAGCGCCATGCTATACGAAAAAGGATTCCACGCTTGAAGAAATTTTAGGCTCATCTGGCTTTGCGGATTATGAATTTATCCTTACACGAACCGGAAAGATGAAATATAAAATTGACCGGCTTGTTTTTTTGGGTGCTGAAATTTAAAGAATAATAGCCCATTCATTAAGCCGGGAAAACAAATATGCAACCGAAACGCTTAGAGATTTAAATATTAAGTATTAATATCTCCTCAATAACCTTCCTGCTGTTCACCAGTCGCGGAATTTTATTTTGCCCACCCATTTTCCCTTTGCTGGCCATCCAGGCATAAAACAAACCGGGTTTTGCAGGGATAATTTCAAGTGGGTTCAGTGCGAGATCATTGTTTCGCTTTTGGGCGTAGTTGGAGTTTTCCTTTTGAAGTTGAGCGTCTAATTCCAACGCATATTCCTCCTTATCTCCAGGAGGCTTTCGAAACTCGATCAAAAATTGCATCCTGCCTTTTTCGTTAATGCTGATGTAGAAGGGAGCAACCGTATACTCTTTAATGCTGCAATCGAATTTCGCATTGGTCTTCATCAAAGCGTTCTCTACATTACTGAGCAAAAGATCTTCTCCAAAGGCATTGATGTATTCCTGGGTTCTGCCGGTAATCCTGAATTTAAATGGATCCAGGGAGGTAAAGGTGATTACATCGCCTATGATATAGCGCAACAAACCATTTGGAGTTGTTATGATAAGTACGTAAGGAGTCGCTTGTTTTACTTCCTGCAAAGGAATAGGGACCAACTTGCCGGCACTGAATTCGCTGAATGGAATGAATTCGAAAAATATACCGTTATCCGTCAGCAATAAAAGGTCCCCTCCTTTCATGTCCCCCTGTATTCCAAAAAAGCCCTCCGTGGCATTGTATATTTCATAGAAAATAAAATCATCGCGGTCCAATAATTCTTTAAACTGTTTT
>JAQBNQ010000625.1 GCA_028288545.1 Bacteroidota bacterium | reverse complement strand
ACCATGCGGCGGGTTAATGCTTGCTACGGATGGAAAACTATACGGAATGACCAGCGGGTACCAGTTTTGGGGCAACTCCGTTTCCGGACCGGGAAGTATTTACTGTTTTGACATAAATGCGGGAATTTATAAAACCTTATATACTTTTTTTGGCATAAGCGACGGCTTCCCATTTGGAAGCCTCATCGAGCATAATCATCTTTTATACGGTATGACTTCCGGCGTCCCACAATATTCAAATCTTCTGATGAACGGAATTTTTAATCTTTACCAAACACCCCTACCTCAAATTAATTCAGGGAACATATTCAGTTTTGACCCCGCTACAAGCGCATATGTGAATTTACATAGCTTTGATTCAGTTAATGGGGAGACGCCAGATGGTAGTTTATTTTTAGCCGATAACGGAAAAATGTACGGCATGACATCTAAAGGTGGCATCAACGGCCTTGGCGTAATATTTAGCTTTGATCCTTTATCCAATACATACCTCAAATTGTTCGATTTTGATGGTACACATGGTTCGATTCCAATGGGTGATTTGAACCAATCAACAAATGGAAATTTATATGGGACGACAAGCTCTGGAGGTTTATACTCCTACGGGGTAATTTTCAGATTTGATCCTTTAACCCTCATCTATTCAGTTATTACCGACTTTGACGGCACCAATGGAGGTGCGCCGCTCGGTGGAGGGTTTTCATTAGTGCAAACAAATGCAGTAACTGGTTTTCCAGCACCTGTATATAACCCTTCAATTAACGCGTATCCCACCCCGGCAAATTCAGAGCTAACTGTAGATATCCAATCCATCGCTGGCCAAAATTTGTCTCTCAAAATAACCGACACAGATGGTCGTACTGTTTGGACGAGCCAACCGAACACCGTCAACGAAAATTCCCAAATTAAACTTGACATAAGTTTTCTTGAAAGCGGAGTCTACATCCTTCAGGCTCAGACAGGAGACAAAATAGTTACTCAAAAAATTATTAGAGAGTAAATTGGTCCTACTATACAGCTAAACTCACATCCGCCCTGTAATAGAAGACGGCAGTAATTCAAAAACGCTTACTCTAAGTATATCAGCAATTCTTTTAAGCGTAATAATAGTAGGATTTAGTTTACCGGATTCGAGGCGCGAGATGTTCGATTTTTCAGAATTACTTAAAGCCGCGAGTTGCATCTGGCTGAATTTTTTTATTATTCTAACCTCGCGTATCCTCTCTCCCAGTTTTACCAGTAGGTCCTTTTCTGCTGATGATTTATCCATAACCTTGATATTTTATTTTCTAAACAAGTAACGTTCAACATATTTCAAGATTAAGGCCAAAAAATATTTTGGCCTAATAAAGAAGACTTGAGGACCTGAATTTCAAACCAGCGTTGTCCTATTTACCCATTTAACAAAAAAATGGCCAGAATGGCGATGTGGTTTTAACAATAAGCATAAATTGATGAGGCATAAATTGCCCATTAAGAGAATAAAGTCATATGCATTCGTTTTATATTTAGGGTTATCAAATAAGATAACCTAAGTTAAACCTAATTCAGGCTACTTCGTCAATTAGATTAGACTATAAGACAAGATTTTTGGATCATGGGCTTGCAAAATAAAATAATACGTATCCTTTTAATCGATGATGATGAAGATGATCAGTATCTTTTTCTCCAGGCGTTGCGCGAAGTTGATGAGCAGGCTATTTGCGAAGGCGTATTAGATGGCGAAGCAGGTCTTAAAAAATTAAAATCTGCCTACATTTTACCTGATTATATTTTCCTGGATTTAAATATGCCCAAAATTGATGGCATGGAGGTTTTAAAACAAATAAAAGAAACATCCGGTTTAAAGCATGTACCCGTAGTAATGTATAGCACCTCCAGCAGCTATCATCACCTGCTACAAGCCAAAAGACTTGGAGCTATCGAATACGTTACCAAGCCCACCAGCATTCCCGAACTGGTAAAGATCATTCGCTATTTCGTCGACAATATTCCTGAGTCTTAGTCTACGGCCAGCTAATAGTAATTTGTCCATTACCGGTTTGATATCCCTGCGTATGAGTTACTCCTGTTGCGGGATAACTGCTTCCGCCACCGCCACCACCTTGTGTTGCTGCGCCACCACCATAATAACCACCCCCTCCTCCACCGCCCGGATCATCCTGGCAGGCTGCCGAACCGCAACCGCCATCAGTATGGTTGCAGGTACTACCACCAATGCCCAAACCGCCTACCGCCTGTGAACATCCGCCGTAACCATTCATCCAAAATCCTGCGGCCCCACCGGCAGACTGAGTTCCGCCGCTGCCCGGTGTACCAAGCGAGGTACCGCTGCCTCCCTGTACCGAAGCTGAATAACCGGCACCGCCCACAGTTCCACCACCAGGGCCACCTTCGTCTGTATTGTTATTTGCTGTCCAGTTGCCACCGCCGCCACCACCACCTGCTACTGCTAATCTGTTTCCTAAGCCGCCACCGCTTGTTCTTATGTCCGAAGCACCACCACCGCCGCCGCCGGCAAAATGTATTCCTATAGCGCCTCCATTTCCTCCGCCATTATAACCACCAGCACCCGCTGTCATAGTGTTAGGATAGGTACCCGCGCCATTTCCACCAAGGCCGCCAACATAAATATCCAACACCTGGCCCGGTGTAACCGAAATAGTTCCCTGCATTCTTCCTCCTAAGCCACCTATACTGGCCGCTGTTGCAGTGCTATTAGCATTATGCTGACTTGAGCCGCCCTGCGCACCCCGCATATCAACCGAAATAGTTGTTGCACAGGTATTGCTTGAAACCGTAAAGTGCTGAACACCCCCGGTGTAATTAAATGTCATGGTACCGGTTGATGAAGCGCTTACAACTTCAGTTTTACTTGCTGTTGCTGTGCCACAGGAGCCGCCACTGGTGGTTAATGTTAAAGTAGCCGTGCCGGTATAATTGGCTGGCGGTGTCCAGGTCGTATTCAAATTATTAGCGCCGCTATTAAAAGTGCCGCCTACTCCTCCATCACTCCAGGTACCTCCGGTTGCCGAGCCTCCGACCGAACCACCAAGCGGAGCAGAAGTGCTGCCGTGGCAAATTGCGCTCAAAGCACTTCCGGCATTAGCGGTCGCCGATGAAATTACCGAAACAGCGGTGGTAGTATTGCTGCATCCGGTAAACGTTTGGGTAAATGTAAATGTTGGATTACCCACAGCAACTCCTGTTACTACTCCGCCATTGGTTACCGTAGCGAAATTATTATTGCTACTGGCCCATGTACCTCCACTGGCAGGCGACAAGGTAATAGTACTGCCCACACAAACAGTTGAACCCCCGGTTACAACGGGCAAGTCATTTACAGTAACACCAGAAGTAGTGCTGATGCAACCACTAGCCGTTTCGGTGAATGTAAATGTTGCACTGCCTGCAGAAACACCGGCAATAACGCCGCTATTTGTTACAGTTGCAAATACCGTATTGCTAACCCATGTACCTCCACTGGTTGGCGATAAGGTTGCTGTGCTTCCCACGCAAACCGAAGCCGGAGCACTAACCGTAGGACCTCCCACAACAACAGTTATCCCTGAAGCAGGCCCCTGAACATTGGCTGTACATGGACTTGCGGTGCCTTCGGCCTGTAAATAATAGCTAGTAGTCGTTGTGGGAGTCACGGTTATACTTGCATCGCTACCGCTACCCGTTCCAACCAAAGTGGTATAGTTAGGATCGGAGTACCAGGCCCAACTGGCACCGGTGCCTAAAACGCCGCCGCTTTGCGTAAGTGTGGTGCTGCCACCATTACATATAGCAGTTGGCAAAGCCGCCAAACTTGCCGGCGCCACCGAGGGCTGATTTATTTTTACAACCAAAGTAGTTGCATTGCCTGTACCGCAACTGCTACTTGCAGTAACACTGATAGTGCCGGAAGATGCACTATCCGGAAAATCAACAGTTATAGTATTGGTTCCAATTCCACCGGTAATAATGGCGTTGTTCGGTACTGTCCAGTTATAATAATAGTTTGTTGCCGGCACTGCAGGAACAGAATAAGTAATACCTGTAGCCGGAACACAAATGGCCGGCAGCCCCGTAATGGTACCAGGCGCATCCGGCACCACACTGCAACCGCAACCTATAGGCTGCCAGTTAATATTGGGCGGCGTGTTGGTGTCAATAAAGGATTCTATACAACGCGTATCAAGATTATAAATAGTTAAGCCCTGTATAGCCAGCATTTGAGCTGTTGTAGTAAGGCCGGCTGTAATTGTATTACGCTGGGCAGTGGTCATACGCGGCGGTAAAAATCCTTGTGTAGTGGATGCTATTTGCAAAACAGCGGCAGCATTTGGAGTATCATTAATAACAACATTACCCGAGGCGGCAGTAGTAATGTTTACATTCCCCGTTTCGGATAGTGAATCATTAAAGGTTGCAAGTCCCGCAACGGTGTGGCTACCATTTGTTAACGCATCACTGCCGACAGTTAAAGTGGTTCCAATTGTACCTGCACCGTCTATATTAAAATTTGCGCCATTTTGTATCGCAGTTCCATTTTGAATATAGGTGCCAGCAGCACTAGCGGCGGTTATGTATCCTGCATCATTATTAAATACACTTACGTTTGTTGGAAAAGTAACTGACTGGCCTATTCCGTTAATGTATTGAAAAGTTGTTCCACCGGCAGGTGGAAACACCGGTATTGCCGGCTCATTTAAAATTTGGGCGGCCCCACTCGCAGCATTCCAATCCGCATTAACCTGTGGCGTTCCACCACTTGCAGCACTGTCGGCTGTGGCGGCGTATAAAGCAAACGGCACAGTAATCAATTGCCGGGTACCCAGGTCAACAAAATTATTGCATGTACCTGAAAAATCGATTTGTATATCCAAATATTTGTTATTAACCGCCCAATCAATGCTATTGAAGGCTCCGCTTATTACTGTTCCCATGCCAACATTAGCGCCAAAGGTGCCATATAGATCGGTAGTCAGTATTTGCGTTTCCTGGTATAATACGGCACCGTTGGGCGTAGCCTCATGCATTGTGTATTTAGCACATAGCGTTTGATTGCGTATAAGGCTACCTCCTGCATTGCGGGCAACAGCCTGGTAAAATATTGCCTGTGGAGTTTGTGCTAAGGCGCTTGAAAAAAATCCAACACTTAGAAACAGAATTGCAAAGGCTGATAAACTGGATAATATTCTTTTCATATTTCGAGAGGGGTTACCGGCTTTGAATGAAATTATTAATGCCCGCAACCTATGGGCTGCCAGTTTAAATTTTGTGTAGCGTTGGTTCCAATAAAGGATTCAATGCAACCGGTATCGAGATTGTAAATAGTTAAACCCTGTACTGCGTTCATTTGCGCTGTGTTCATACCAGCAGTAATATTATTCCGGTTGCTGGTGTGCATTCGCGGCGGCAAAAACCCCTGGGTGGTGGAAGCAATATCCAAAGCCGCCAGTGGGCTGGGGTTTAAATCGTTTATTACTACGTTGCCCTGTATGTTTACGTTGCCGGTTTCGTTTAATCCCCCATTAAGGGTAGCAATGCCCGCAACAGTTTGGGTTCCGCCAACAGTTACATTATTGCCTACGCTTAAGTTAGTTCCTATAATACCAGCTCCATCAACATTAAAGTTTGCCCCGGTTTGCACACCGGTTCCGTTTTGAATGTAATTACCATTCGCTGTTGCCGTGGTTAAATACCCCGCATCATTTGTGAAGGTGCTAACGTTTGTAGGGAAAGTAACAAGTTGTCCTATTCCATTAATATACTGCAAGGTAGTTCCACCCGCAGGTGGAAAAACCGGGATAAGCGGTTTATTTAAAATTTGTGCCACGCCACTATTCGCGTTCCAATCGGCATTTACCTGCGGGGTTCCGCCGCTTGTTGCGGTGGCCGCATTTAAAGCGTAAAGGGCATAAGGCACACTAACCATTTGCGTTGTACCCATATCGCTATAGTTATTACCCCCGGCAACATCATACTCTATTTGTAAAAACTTAGTATTAAGCGCCCAGTTAATGTTGCCGAAGTTTCCTGTTACAACGTTACCTTGTCCAATTTCCAAACTAAAGAGTCCGAATTGGTTGGTTATCTTGGTTTGTGTTTCCTGGTAAATTATAGTTCCGGTGCTGCTATTATCGCGTATAGACAATCGCATGGTAATAATTCTGTTGGGTATAATGCCACCAGCAGCGTCACGCGCAACGGCCTGGTAAGGGAGCGCCTGCGGTATTTGCGCCGTCAATACATTTTCGCCAACCAAAAAAGCAAACACATAAAACGAAAGGAATAAAAATACTTTTCTCATAGGGGTAGCTTTATTAAAAATTAAGTAGGTTCAAATTTGCAAATAATGGGCGATAAACCAACCCCTTAAGACAAACAACATGGGTTTATTATGTTAATTCGTTATCCCTCTACTCCTCAATTTCTCCTACTTTTGGAACCAGCGGAGTAATACTGTGCTCAGTCTAATTACAATATACAAACTACTAAATACTCATAATGACAATAGAACTCTTCACCCGGGAATTTGAAAGCATAAGGGCGCAATTAAAATCTTACCTGTTAAGAATAACCGCAAGCATTGCCGATGCAGAGGACATTGTACAGGATACTTATATAAAGGCACTTGAAAAACTAAATACTTTTCGCGGCGAATCTTCTTTAAAAACATGGTTGTTTACCATTGCCTCCAATCTTGCAAAAGATAATTTACGGGCACAAAAACGCTGGGTTGAAAACGTAACCGACATTACCAAACAGGCTGCTTTATCTAACCGGCAATTTTTTGAGGAGGCAATGAACATCCGGATGACTTCGCCCCAGGGGCAATTTGAGGTGAAGGAACATATAGCGTTCTGCTTTACCTGCATTTCAAAGTCGTTACCGCTGGAACAGCAACTTTGCGTGTTCCTGAAAGAAGTGTATGATTTTAAAGTTTCGGAAATAAGTACCATTCTTGATACGAATGAGGCCATGGTAAAGTACTATTTACATACCGGCCGCAGCAAGATGATAAGCATCTTTGATGGCCGCTGCGCATTAATAAATAAAGAAGGCGTTTGCCATCAATGTTCGGAGTTGAACGGCATATTTAATCCGAAACAAAACACACAAGAGGAGATCATGAAAATTGAACTGGCAAAAGAAGCCGGAAAGGGAAATAAGGAGCAATTATTCGACCTGCGCATGGCAATCCTAAAAGAAATTGACCCGTTTCAGTCAAAGGCGGGCGAGTTACAACTACATCATTTAGAGCATAATAGAGGTGTAATGGATAAATACCAAGAAAATACTTCTGCTTAATCCTATCGTTTTGTTTTGCCCGGTCGTCCAAATAGTAGAAAACAAATTACTAACCACATTTAAACGATCATGGCAACAACAACAATGTCTCAAAACGGTAAAGCAACAACCCTAAAAACAACCTTTAGTCGCGAAACTTCGGTAGCAATTGAAATTAAAGCCGATGCGGCAATAGTATGGGCCTTACTAACCAAAGCCTCAGACTATCCAAGATGGAATTCAACCATAACATCTATTGAAGGAAATATTGCCCCGGGCGAAAAGATAAAATTGAAGTCGAAGCTCGATGCAAAAAGAACTTTCACACTAACCATAAAAGAATTTGAACCACAGAAAAGATTGGTTTGGGGCGATGGTCAGGGTAACCGTATTTATATCCTTAACAAAACAGCAAATGGAGTTCTGTTTTCTATGACAGAAAAAATTGGTGGCTTTATGTTCCCACTGTACGGAGGTATGATACCATCCTTCGACCAGTCGTTTGAGCAATTTGCCGCAGATTTAAAAAAGGAGTCGGAAACCATTATGAATTCAAAATAAATAACGCAGTTAAAAACAAACACAATGAAAATCGTTAAAGTAACGTACACTACTAAGGCCGAATACGCCGGGCAAAACCAAAGCAACATAAAAATTGTGATGGATGAATTGCAAAAACTAAATCACCCGGGCATTAATTATAATTCCTGCCTTGGGCCTGATGGAAAAACATTTATTCACACCGCATTTTTTAATGCTGAAGAAGATGAGAAGGTGTTGCTAAACCTTCCGTCCTTCAAACAATTCCAGGAACAACTTAAGGCAAGTGGCCCCGAGGTTCCGCCTAAACAGGAATTACTTAATTTAGTCGGCACGTCAAAAAATATATTTAACTGATTAATATTT
>JAQBNQ010000424.1 GCA_028288545.1 Bacteroidota bacterium | reverse complement strand
ATACTTTTAGCAGGGTCCAGTTTAAAATAGTAGCAGAGATAAGCCAGTACCCAAAGATATTTGCTGTAAGCTTCATCAGCATTAATGTTGTGGCCGTAACAATATTCAACACCAATGGCTGCATCGTTTGCGTTACAGCCATACAGGTTATTGTCGGTGTTTACCTGGTACAATACGTGCCAGGCTTTTTCGGGCTTATTGTTAAACACCGGAATACATTCAATGATCTGTTTATCGTCAACAAAAATGTGAGCAGAAGCGCTCATGTCATCGCGGGAGCGTTCAAAGTACGTAACGTTATTGTCGGCGGTTGAAGTAGGGTTACCGGTATCGTGCGCTACTACAAATTTAACGGCCGGGTGGATCAACGCCCCGCCCCTGCGCTTTGAAGGAGTTGTAAGGAGCTTTTGCTCAATAGCATATTTTTGGGTAAAGCCCATAAGGATTTCGATTATTAGGTCAGAGAAAAAATCAGCGTGTAAAGAAGCAGCACATCAAAATGCGCCGGAATGGTTAGGGAAGTTGGGCTATGAATTCGTCGCGGAGTTTTATGTCAGCTTCTTGGTGCCATGACCAGCTTAAAACAATTGACCTTAATTCCTGGCGATATTGGGGTTTATCTGAAAATCCACTTTTCAATCTATCTAAGATATCTTTCTTGTCTTTTCTTTTATCCAATTTCCTAAAACTTTGCAGAAATAATTGTTGATCCTCACCCATAGTAGCCTCCAACGACTTCCAAATTAAAATTATCCCGTCATCAGGATTCAGGCCTTCGTACTTTGAACAGTAAAATTTAAGTCGTGACAAGCGGGCATCGCGTTCCTTGGTTTTTAGGCATTCAAAAATATACCACTCTGTCAACCTGTAGTAGCTATGTGCAAATGATTCTGAACTGAACTTGAATTCTTTGACAACGTCACTGGGGCTAAGCCTTTGACGTATTTTATCACCATAAATTTTGCTGATTTCGCTACTAATTTCATTGGCCATTATACAATAACCTCTAAGATTAGGATGGTGCGCATCGTCAATAAGGTCATACCCGGGCAAACGATGTTCTGATGAATCCAGAAAACGGTTAAAACAGTGCGCAACGGGAACATTTTCATCAAGGGCTACCTTTTCTATTATATCGTTTTTCCATCGGGCAAAACCGAGATAGTTACTTATTTCCGGAGCTTGATTTATCAAAATTTCAGCACTATCATATTGACCTTGTTCGTACTTACAACGCCCACGGTAATAAAGAAGATGGGCATTTTGGCGACAAGTCTTTGAACTTAGAATGTTGAACACGTTTTCTGCTTGTGAAAAATCTTTTTGAGCAAGTGCCTGTTTGGCTTGATGCAGAAGATTTAAATTATCGGGAAACAGCAAGTCATCCTTAGAAGTTATATCAGGCTCAAAATCGGCGATGTTGCCTACCAATTGTGATACTACCATTTTGTAATGACGTTGGTTGCAAAATTTCATTAATTTGCGATAATGATATTCATACTTTTGAGGGCAGCATTGAAATGGCTCGTATAGGTAATAAAGATTAGAAAGTAGCAATGAGCCCTGGATTAATTTCCATGTATCGAAGTCGTTTGATGGGGGAGTATTTTCAGTGGCTTCATTTATACCCGCATATACAAGCACTAAGCCGTTCTTATGTGGGCGAAAAAGAACTTCGGACAAAAAATGGAGGTAATGATATTGAAAAGTTGCCCCGGATTTAGCTAATGGAACGATCTCAATTGTTTTGCCATCTATGGTACCATTAAACTGGTAAGCAACGAGTTTAGCGGGGGAAATATCTTTTTCATAATGGATACCTTCTGCCGTTGATTCCCCGACCATATAAATATATATCTTCTTTTCATCATCAAATATGGATTGATAAATGGGAGGCCATCCAATCAGCATGAATTGCAAGAAAAATTCTAATAATAGAAAGCTAAAAGAAAAAATTAATAGAGGTTTAAATAACCACTTCCAAATGTTTTTTGCTAAGACTGCAGCTGCCATTTTTAGCCAATGTTATATAACCGAATATAACAGTAATTACATTATCCGGATTTTCGAGATTAAATTCTGGCTTTGCGGATTTCATCCTCAATCGCATCAAAACTGATGGAGAACACATACTCAACGTTTTGACCATTTACCACTTCTTTAAGAACAATTTTTGTACCTAATATTCCAAGCGAAACAATACTCGATATTTGATCAATATAAATGAGTGTCGGCAAGTCCCCTTTAACCTGCAATTTAATATAAGGCCTTTTCTCCATGTAACAGGATAGATTTAAATTGTAGTTTAGTCTGTAATTTTATTGTCCGAGGGAAAAATACTTTTTTTTAATTACCGACGAAGGGTTTGTGGGACAATTATTTGAGTGTTTAAACACTCAAATAATTGTGTTGTAACATTGACAAAAGCATTAAGTGCGTAAAACTTTGTTGACAGACTTTCTTGCTAGCCAGTTTTTTCTTCGCCTATCAGAAATTGTAATCCTTTTAGAACGGCGATGATGAAAGTGCCAAAAGCTCCAAGGAAGTTTTTGACATCGGCGTTTATAATGTTATTAGGAACTGCCAGGACGAAGGCGGCGAAGGCTGGCATTACTATAATAATGAGAGCATTAATTAGTCTGTCCATCCAAACTGGGGAAGGATTTTCTATCTGATTAATTCCAAATTTTACCATGATTGATTTGATTAATTGAACTAAAAGAAAGGGTTTGTATAAATGAATGGTTAGAATTTTTTTTTGAGCCATTGGTAAAAATCCTTACCGGCGAGACCGGCCGCCCCACCTAAAAAGCCGACTAATAATACCATGGTTATTTTTGCGGCAAAGAAAACTATGCTAAAATGAGGCCAAGTAATAATCATAGTTGCCAGGTTACCAGCCACAAATGAGATGATATTGTCAATGTTTTCGCTGCTCATAGTATTGTGAGTTGTTTCGCGATATTTAGCTAGCTCCTGCGAGAAGGAGCAACAAACTGAATGGAATTCCGCGTTTTACTAAAATTGGATTACCCGGTGATGCTGAGGACATGGCGTAAAATATATTATCGTTGTAAAAATGTAAGATCAGCCAGGTGTCAAAGTTAAGATTGCCTCCCTCGAGCAATCCCAGTGCTGATTCTAATGTGCCGTTATCTGAGGGTAAAAGCACTCTATTAAAAAGATTGGCTTTTGAAAGATCATTTCCAATGTCACTAATATCTATAGCGGTGTTTCCTGACAAGAAGGCTGAAAGTATTCCACTCGTATTTATAATTGCGGTGCTATCTAATAGACCAGACAGAATTCCCAACACTGGGTCAGTTATCCAATCGGGATTCGCTGCTATATTGAACTTATCAGTTGTAAGGGTTATGTATTGATTTGCATTGCCGGATAAAGCTATATCTGATTCACTGCCATTGTCAGGTTGGGTTATCGCGTCGATAGTTACAATGTTGTTGATAGTTGAGGCATGTAATTTTCCAGCAAATTTTGCGTTGATCCCGCTAACTAAATTCGATGCCTGATCGTTTACAGTATCAGTCCATTTTAGTCCGAAAAGCAATTCTCCAATTGAAGTGCTTTGACTCGAAACATCGAAGTAACTGAGTTGTTCGCCTCCATAAATAAAAACAGCTCTGTTAAATTCGCGAATGTGCTGTAAGTTTCCCGGTTCCGCTATTTGCAGTTGAATATTTTCAGAAATAGAGTCAACCTGATCGGGATTGGCGACGTTGTAGTACAACCCAAATGAAATATCGGAAAGGGGATTGGAAAATCCTGTGTTATTCTTTGCGTCAAAAACCACACTAACCGTATTCACCCCATCATTACTAGCAGTCCATTGATCGGCATAGGTGTAGTTAAGCAGACTACTGGTGTTGGCTATAGTTACAGGGATATCGGCCCCGATCTGGATATCGTAGGGGTTGGTGGGCGATGTTTTGAAAACGAAGCGCTGCAATCCTAAAACAAGGTAGTCGCCTTCGTTGGGTAAACCGGTAAAGGTGAAGTCTACCTGGCTGGGTGTTGGCTTTTCAAAAACTGCGTTAACAGTAAGGGTCCATTGGCCGGCTTGTGCTGGGCGTGGAGTATCGCGGTTGGCTACTACGGCCTTGCCGTTTTTATTCATTACCAGTTTCCCAATGTCCGAATCGGTTAATGTGTCGGTGGGAAAGCTAAGTGCCCCTGCCATTTGAGCAAGTTGACTACCGCTGATTTTAAAGGTCTTGTACTCGTGGTTTGATAGTTGGTCCAGTACGAAATAAGTGTTTTGCAAAGGGTCGCCGGTAAACGGCGGTTGCTGGTTAATTGTTTTTCCCATAGTAATGTTTTAATTGTAGTTAAGTATATCGTTGTCGTTATCTGTTAACGGATCGTAGGTTTCGTCATCCAGTATCTTGTCCTCCCCGCAAGGGCCCTGTATCCAACAAGTAGGGTCGCCTTCCAGGTTCAGGTCAAAGTCGAGCGCAAAAAGTTGTTGGTCTTCTTTAAGGTTGAAATTGGCGGCCCCATAAATTTGTGGCCAAACAATTTCACTGCGGTATTCCTGCTGAATATTGGTTAAACTGATAGCTGATAATTTGAACTGTTCGCGCAGTGCTTTGTCATCCTGGAAGACCAATGCACCGCTAATGTTTGTCACATCGCCATCGTCTACCGGTAGGCAAATACTATTGTCTTCCGCCGAAGAAAAGTAGATGAGCCTTAAAGGAATTTTTTTTGTGATGAGCACTCCGCAACTAACATCACTATCGCGCTGACTTTGCGTAACCGGACCGTTGAGCAGGAAAAAGCAGAGTGATTTGTACTGGTCAAGATCAATATGCAGCGGTTCGCCGTTATTGAAAACGATCGGTTCTTTGTTGCTGTTAACCTGGTATATAAAACCAAGCCCGTAAGCTTTTTCTACCAGGCCGGATATCCGGTCGCTTAGGATGTTTGTTATTTTGATGAGCATAGAAATTACCGGTTTGATGGTTAGTGAAAGGAGGTATTAGCGTTGGTGAACTATTCAGTGCCGGTTAAATACTTTGTTACGCACTGAGCAGCGGCGGATTTGAACGCTTCTTTTTCATCATCGCTTAGTGTAAACAGATCGTCGCCGTATTTTTTTTCAAGGCCTTCGGCTTTGCCTGTGTTGGGTTGCGAAACACCGCTTATCACCTCATCGCCCGTAATACTTAAGCTGTTTGCAAAGTCATTTTTAAGCTGAGCTGATAGCGTAAGGTTTACGAAACCGGATTCTAATCCCTGCACTTGTTTTAACTCTTTATATCCTTCGCGCAAATACATTGATTTATGCGGCTTTCCATTTTTGAATAATAAAGCGCCTGATTTTCCTTTGGGTTGAAAGCCGGTTTTAAATTCCGTCTTTACCGCGTATAACGGAGTGCTTGAGTATTGACCGATATTGCCACCTGCTTTTTTGCCCTCGTCAAAAATTCGTTTTACCTGTTGCTTGTGTATTGTTTGTGCAAGGTCATAAACGCGTTTTGTCTCGGACGCTTTGTTAAGACGCTCCTCTAGTTTTGTGTTGTATTCTTCAGTGGTCATGGAAGTATTGTTCTTGACTCTGTTAAACCGGCGCAGCTAAAACAGAGGCTATCGGGCATTACCAGGTTTTGAAAAAGCTGGTTCATACGCAACAGGTATTCGTTGTTATAATCTTTCATCAACTCATCGTGGTTTTGAGTGTATGAGATCACCACGCCGTTCAATCGTTTGGAGTGTTTCATTTCCTTCATGATGAGTGAACCGGTTTTGTAGAGTATGGGCATGGCCAGCATTTTTTTGATGTTGCACAGGTGTTCATCAAACGAACATTGCAGCGAGTATGAAATGCTTAAGCCGCCGGTGCCTGAATTGCCCACCAGATTTTCGCGAAGCGCGGGAACATTATCTGCCAGTGATACCCCACGGAAAAACATCCACGAATTTGCGTAGCTTGAACTGGTACCGGTATCGTCTGTATATGCAGTAAGTAAGGTTTTGTAAGCGTCAAAATCTGATTCGTAACCGATAAACAGATTGATGCGCTGCCTGTCGCTGAAGTATTCTTTGTCAATAGGAAGCGTAACGATTTGCCCTGCTAACGCGTTAATAGGGATAGTATCGAGCAAAGTGCCTTGTATCAGGTCGTAAATTTTTATGTTGACAGGGCCGGTGTATTTGCAGTACAGTTTTACCTGGCGGATAAATAATTTGAGGTAAGGTGTAAGATTAACACGAACCTGGACACCAACCATGTTGCCGGGTATTTGAGGTGTTACTACCCTGTCGTCCTGAAAATGACCGATTACGTCATTTTCTATAAAGGTTTTCAGTTCGTATTTGCCAAGTAGTGCGCCCTGTACATCTTGTTGTACTTCGGAAATTGCGAGTTGTATCAGTTCGGCGATACGCGTATATGCGTTGCGGGATTCGTTGTTTATGGCTTTGTCAAAATCGGCCACCGAAATGCCCGGTAATGAGTTAACATAAACAAGCGAATTGCCCGCATCGCATCCGCGAACGCCCACGACACCGTTTAAACAGTCTAATGCCATGGTGTTGTTAGTTAATTACTGATTTGAAAAATAAGTCCACCGTTTACTCCGTTTAAGCGGTCGGAAGTTGAATACATATCATCGGGTAAAGAGGCCAATTGGAATGCAGTGCTGATAACAGCTGTAGCATATTCTCCGCAAGGACTATAAACCCATTTGTAGTTAAAATCAATACCGGTTATAGGATCGGTGATGATACCCTGAACAAGTCCGGCGTTGGCTGCGTTAACATCGTTCAAACCTTCCATACCTTCAAACTTGTTGTATTGAAGGATGAAGAATGAACCGGCATCAAGCGCAACAAAACGTTCCGTACTTGGATCAGGATTAAAAGCATCGCCAATGCGGTACGAAGGCATAAAAACATATTTGCCGTTGATATACTTTTCCAGGTCAAGTCCCCATTGGGTAACTGCCGGTGCATATAGCTTGTCAAAATACTTTTCGATAGTACCGGTACCAAAAATAAATGGAATGCTTTTGAAAACTGCCTGGCGGGCTGAGAAAGTAATTTCGGACAGCGCATTTTCGTTAAACTTTCCGTCGCTGTAAAGCGTAGGTACTTTTTTCAATGCGCGACCGGTGCTTGATCCGTCTATCGCAAACACACCACTGGTATCGTTTTTGGCAAACTTACCCATGTTCAGCGCAAGTGCACTGGTAAGGTCGGTCTCCATCGAACGCCTTGCGACGTCAATGATGGCCATGATCTGCGAAGCCACATAATCATCGTTGCCCTGGCAGGTTTCAATCAGGTCGCGCAGGTTAAATTTTTGTTTCCACTCTGCGCCGGTATCCGGATCTATTTCGTATTCGAAAAAAGTTTGCGGCGGCACATTGTCGGTGGTGCAGTCGGTGGTTAAGGTACCGCTCACCTGGTCTTCGGTAAAGCGTGGTTGATATACCACTTTTACCTTTCGTAATTTGCCCATGCCCGGGCTGGTGGCAGTTTCCAAAATCCGCGATGTGTTAAGGTCGGAGTTGAGGAAAGCTACCAGCGGTGTGGGTTCAGTAGGCTGATTTTTGTAAATATCAGAAAGCCTTAACTGAACCGCCTCACAGGCGATAAGCGGACTTAAAATTGCGCTCATTGTTGTTTTGATTTAAAAGATGAAAGAATGTTGCTCTTTAACTGGTTGAGCACCCACTTGCGCTTTACTGCTGCGCGGCACAGAAGTTGTTCTTTAAATAGTTGACTGTTGTCAGTTGTTTGTTGTTAGAGGGTTTACGCCTTAATGCGGGCAGCGGCTTTTTTGTGGAGGGGAAGGCCAGTAAGGTTTTTCTTTATTTCGGGTTGAATGGTTTTGCTTACAACCGTTGGGCTTTTGGCATTGTTCTTTTTTAGCAGGTTGTTGGTTTCTGCTTCTGCGGTAAGTACGGTTTGCGGGTCGATGAATTCGCCGGCTTTTGTTGGGTGTTTGATGCGGTCGCCCTGGTTGTCAGTTACAATCAGTTCGTCTTTATCGTCTAATGCGAATTGGTATTTTTTGCTGATGACCGTATTGAAGCCCGTTTTGCGCACCTCATCACGTTCAAACCCGTCGATGAAGTTGATGCGGGCGTAAACCTTACTTAGTTTATCGCTGATCTTGTATGAACTGAATTTTGAATCGGACTGGTTGCGGTAATTTTCAAACTCAAGTTGTGTTTCGCCCAGCAGTTTGGTTGCGTCCTGGTAGCCTTTGTCTTTTTCCTCCAGTTGAGTGGATAGCTGAAGGATACGCTCATCGGCTTCGGCGCTAAGTTTTTTGCGGAGGCCTTCCAACTGAACATTGTGTTTTGAGACAGCGGTGTCCAGTATCTCTTCTAGCTTTTTTCCTTTTACTTCTTCAGAGTTTAGGCCAAAGGCGCGGACAAATTTTGTTTCAAAAGCGCCGAGGCGTTTGCCGGTTATGCGGGCGGAGATGTCTTCGTCGTTAAGGACAGCTTCTTTGCTGATGAATTTTTCGGCGAAGTGCGTTTTAAACTGATTGATGTCGAAGGTGGAAGGGTCGTCCAGTTGAAAGCCCAGGAGAGAGGCGATTTGTTTTAGTTGTTCCATGAGGTTTTGTTTAATTCGGAATGAGGAATTCGGAGTGCGGAATTAATGAAAGAATACATTTTAACGCAAAGAGCGCGAAGGATGAACGCAAAGTTCGCAAAGGAAATACAAGAGTAATTTGAGTGTTAGCTGCAGCAGCTTTTGCGGATTTTTTTGAAGGGCTGGGCGGTGGGGGAAGTAAGTTGTAGCGGAACGATGGGAGTGTAGCCATATTTTTTAAGTAGTTGGCTGTTGGCTGCGATGAAATCGGTTACTTCCTTTGTGTTGCCGTCTTTATCTTTAACGAGGGCCATGGATTGGATTTGATGATGCAAAGGTAATCAAAAAATATTATAGTTATACTATTTGGGTAAAATTATTTTTTTGAATTATTGCTTTCGTGGAGTAAAGATTAATTATTTTCGAAACATGAAGCTAAAACTGCTATTGACCATTGCCTTTTTTATTGCCTGTATGGGCCTAAGGGCACAATTCAAGGATACGGTTACAACTTATAATGTCAGGTGCTTTTCGAACTGCTCAGGATCTGTCGAAATAAAACCTTCAACCGGTTATCATTATAAATGGTCTACCGGGGATAGTTCAACAACCGGCGATAAAGGTTCTTTATGTGCCGGAAATTATTCCTGCACGGTTACTGATTCGCTAGGAATACCTCTTGATACTATACAATTTATAATTGAACAGCCAACGGAACTTATTATAGATAGTTTCTCATCCCAAAATGCTTCTTGCCTTGGAGATAGCGATGGAACTATCCTGGCTTTCGTATCTGGGGGAACTCCACCCTACACTTATAATTTTGCTATAGATAGTCATCAGTTTTACTCTATTAACGGAATAATGGGAAACCTACAAGCGGGACTTTACCAGGTTCTTGTCGGGGACAGTTTGGGCTGCTCTCAAGCCGATACTGTTAGGGTTGGTCAGAATAACGCTCCCTGTACCGGCGTTAACGATATTCCTCAATTGCAACAACTGGTCATATTGCCAAATCCTGCTCACGAAGTAATGAATCTTACTTATGAATTAGATGAACAACTTTTGCTGAATATCGGCATATATGATCTATCCGGGCGAAAAGTGCAAAGTGTTTTAACTGAAACAGAAACCAAAGGCAAACAAGCTCACTTCATAAATGTTAAAGATCTGGCAGTTGGTAATTATGTTCTAAATTTTACTTCTGCGGAGGGAAGTTTTAATGCGCGATTTGTGAAGGAGTAAATTGGCCTTATCCGTTCCCAATTTCAAATAACTTATTTTTAAAAATGGATAAGAGGATTTTTATTGTCTTTCTATTCTCGATGTTTTTGAACAGGGTTAATGCGCAATTTACTGCAACTACCCGCAATGAAACCTGTTTTGAAACCTGCGATGGTTCTGTGACGATTACTCCTTCTACCGGTTATATTTATAAGTGGT
>JAQBNQ010000419.1 GCA_028288545.1 Bacteroidota bacterium | reverse complement strand
CAATGCCGTCTAAAGCACTTTCTTACCCCAAAAACTATCGATTATTAATTAGAACATCACTGGTTAAAACAGGGTAAATAGCAGATTTATGAAGCCTTTTCGGGTTCATAAACTTTTCGAAATGTTGTTCAAGCCGTTGAATGCTTTTGACAGGGTAGTATTGCTGGTATTTAATATTGAAACATGAGTCGCATAATATATATAGGGTTTGTTTTGTTGATTTCAATTAGCGAAAGCTTTTGTCAACAAGGTGATTTGGGAAGAAAGGTTTCTGAATTGGGCAGGATTAATTCGATGCCCGGAACCAGTGCTTTGGGCGATAGCTTGTATTGGAATATTGTAAAGGAGCGCCTGGCTATTGTCCCTTATCTCATCAACCGCATTGACGATTCCAGCAGAACTAATGCCCACGTTGAACTTTTTGGTGGTGACTTTACTTTAGGAGATATATGCTACAGTGCCTTGCAGGACATAATTCCGGAAATTCCAACCCTTCAGTTAATCAGAAAGTCAGGATGCACGGACCCGGATAATGGATATTGGAATTACTGGCTTTTTTTAAGAAAGGACGCTCAGAATAGAAGGAAATTTAAAAAGGAGGTGGCAAATTGGTTTGCTATAAATAGGGACAAGCTTATTTGGGTAAACTCAAAGTACAATCCTAATCAGGATAATAAATTCCCAAATCCGGCTGGTGGGTATTATAAATTGAAAAAATAATGTATTTCCATAAGCCCGAAATTGCTTAATGCGGGTCGCAAACGATCGGAGTGGTTTGAACGATATTGCTTAGGTGCCCTGCTTTATCTTTCAGAATAATACTGAAAACCACAGTGTCAAACGGACAATTTGAACTTGGCGGGGCGAAACATTTTTTAGAATAGATACCCGTTATTACAACCACTTCACCCGAAATCCCTTTGTACTTTCCGCTTGGTTCAACATCCGCGGAAGCAAGGACATTCATACAGGTATCACGGCTGTCAATCAAAAAAACATTAAAGTTAGTGTTGTGCAGTGAAGAGGAATCTCCTTGTTTTAACCCACAAAGGTTTCCGCTATCTGTGCTTGAAGCATAAGTTCCAATGTCTCCATCTCCATCTGTAAAAGAAAAGATAATGGTATCTCTACCAAAAGCTTTCACTATATCAGATGAAACTGAAACAAATTTAATAGCCGGGATATTGGAATAAGTAGGGGACTTAATACAGGAACTTAGAACGAACGAACTAATAAGAGCGAGAAAAAATACCTTACGCATAGTTTCAAAGAAACTGAAAATCGCCCGATTTATTGCATTTTTACGCTCAAATATTAACATATATTGCTCCCGCTTACCGATAAAATATTTTCAGTTAACGATTCAACTTTCGAAAGTACTGCCCTTCAAATCTTCAAACACCAAGTTGAAACAGTTGATGTGTACCAACAGTTTTGTAAGTCACTTAAGCGAGACCCTGCAAGGGTTCAATCTATACAGGATATCCCATTTTTACCTATAGAATTCTTCAAAAGTTACCAGGTGATTCAATCAGGTAAAAGCGCTGCTGCAGTTTTTGAAAGCAGTGGAACAACCGGTGTGATCCCCTCCCGGCATTACGTGGCTGATACTTCCGTATATGAGCGGAGTTTTGAGATTGGCTTTAATCAATTTTATGGGCCGCCGTCTGATTACGCAATTCTTGCCTTGTTGCCTTCTTACCTGGAAAGGGGCAACTCTTCGCTGGTTTATATGGCTGATAAATTGATAAGGATTTCAGGAAATAACACCAGTGGCTTTTTTCTGAATGAGTTTGATAAGCTTAAAGAGTTGTTGCAGCAACTTAAAAGTAAGAAGCAAAAAACAATATTATTGGGAGTTACTTTTGCCTTACTCGATTTTGCAGAATTTTGCAGAATAGATTTTCCGGAACTGGTAATCATGGAAACCGGTGGCATGAAAGGCCGAAGAGAAGAGATGACGCGCCTGGAAATTCATGAAAAGCTATGCGCAGCCTTTGGCGTTTCTAAAATACACAGCGAGTATGGTATGACGGAATTGCTAAGCCAGGCTTATTCTAAAGGAGAGGGAATTTTTAATACCCCCCCATGGATGAAAATTTTTGCCCGCGATATATATGACCCATTGAAATTTGGAACTGAAGGTGCCGGAGGAGTGAATGTAATTGACCTGGCTAATATTTATTCGTGTTCTTTCATTGCAACCGCCGATATTGCGCGGGTAAATAATGGCACTTTCGAAATTTTGGGACGAATGGATAACGCTGAAGTTAGAGGATGCAATTTGATGGTGGTTTGATTTACAAATGAATTATGTTTAAGAATACATTTTTATACCGCCTGTTCTCTGCCGATAAACTGCTGTTCGGTATAATAATAGTTTATGCGTTGGGTGTAATGTATTACTCGTTCAGGCAGCGTGAAGAATTTCCTTTTTTGCTATATGGTATGTATTCATTGAAGGAACCGGCGCAGCAAACCTACACTACTTATTCCATTGTGCTCGATAGCCAGGAGATACGCTATTCAAAATTACGCGATGCACAGCGCGAACTGATCAATTCCACCTTAACGCAGGCTATTCCGATGATGGAGAGTGGCAAAATGAGCAGAGAGGATTCTGCTGCATTTAAGACCTGGCTGATGAATTACACGGCGGATATGCGGATGGTGGGCGATAACAAAATGCATGTTTACCGGCTTACCTGTAATTACAATCAGCAAGGTCATGTTAGCGTATTGAAGAAAGAAGAGGTATATACCTATGGAGAAGAAGAGTAACGGTTTTGATCTGGACTTTAAAGTGAAGGCATATTTTGTCTTCCTGGCGGCCCTGTATCTTTTTTTCTAC
>JAQBNQ010000414.1 GCA_028288545.1 Bacteroidota bacterium | reverse complement strand
AACTTTGCCGGTAAAACTTGAATCTGTCGCTGCACTTCAAGCTATAGTAGATGTAGAAAAAGCCAATAGAGGATTATTTATTACTACTTCAAGATATTTACCTCAAGCAAAAAAATTCGCGGCCCGCCATCAACGCAGATTGAAGCTTGCTGATACTACAGACCTTAAAAATTGGTGCGATAAAGCCAGAACCGTAATCATTCGAGATAAAAGCCAAATAATAGAAACCGATTATATAAAAGGAATAATTGCGACACCTAGCCTAACTGATTGTTCGGGAAAAATCGTTCGTGCCAGTGTAGGGTATAATACCGTAAACAATGACTTTTGTATTGTACTAAAAGATGGTTTTAACGCTGCCTTATTAATGCGTTTACCAACTAAAGCCGTGAAATATTACGATAGCCCGCACAACTTCCGTGGTGATGAAATTCCATTGTTGGATGGTGATTTTCTACAGCACAAAAACAAAGAAGGCATATTTAGAGCATCAAAATCGATAAGCGCATCCGGTGAAGTAACGTTTTGGGGCCAAAGACATTTGTACTCCTTATGGGATGGAACACCGCAATATTTTGACTGGATAGATTGATTGTTGTACCTATGTTGTACCAAGCCAAACATATAACTAAAAAATGGCTACAATCTTTCGATGTAACCACTTGATAATCAGTACCGCGGGCGGGAATCGAACCCGCACTCGCTTTTAGGCGAACAGGATTTTAAGTCCTGCGTGTCTACCAGTTCCACCACCACGGCATCCTGCCTGCGTTTAGGCGGGCATAAATAAATAAGGGCGATAAATCGCCCTTAAAAATAATCATTCAGAGCGTAAACTCATTTTCAGAGCCTAAAAAACGCCTTTCTACTATCAGAGCGGGAGACGAGGCTCGAACCCGCGACCTCCACCTTGGCAAGGTGGCGCTCTACCAACTGAGCTACTCCCGCATAAAATCAAAAGAACGAAATATTTCTCAACTGAAAAACATCTCTAAATTATCAGTATAAAGCAAAGTTTATAAGTCCTTAGCCCAATTTCTGCCGTATCTTAATGAACAAATCCCGCCTAAACGGGACGCAAATATATAAACCTCTGCAAAACCACAAAAGCATTGGGCAAAATTAATCCATTCCCAATATTTTTTTAAGTTCGTGTAGTTTCATAATAGCCTCTACAGGGGTCATGGCATTTATCTCAATTTTCTCTATCTCCTCTGCCAGTTTTTTCAGTTTAGGGTCACTCATATCAAAAAAACTAAGCTGAAAATTTTGCGCCGGTACTTTTTTCACCGATTGCTTCACATGATCGTGCTTTTCTCTCTTGCTTTCCAGTTCATGCAGCATTTCATTAGCCCGATCCAAAATAGCCTTTGGCATTCCTGCCATTTTAGCTACATGGATTCCAAAACTATGCTCTGTGCCGCCCTCTACAAGTTTCCGCAGAAAAATCACTTTATTGCTTGTTTCCTTTATGGAGACATGGAAATTTTTAATGCGCGGGTATTTTTCAGCCAGCTCGTTCAATTCGTGGTAATGGGTGGCAAAAAGGGTTCTGGGTCTTGCTGCAGGATTGTTGTGCAGGTATTCTGCCAGGCTCCAGGCAATAGAAATTCCATCGTAAGTAGAGGTCCCGCGGCCTATTTCATCCAATAGAATGAGGCTTCGTGCCGAAAGATTATTCATAATGCTCGCGGTCTCGTTCATTTCAACCATAAAGGTCGATTCGCCGGCGCTCATATTATCGCTGGCTCCTACCCGCGTAAATATTTTATCCACCAATCCTATTTTGGCCGAAGTAGCCGGTACAAAACTTCCTATCTGCGCCATTAGCACAATTAAAGCCGTCTGTCGCAGCAAGGCCGACTTACCACTCATGTTCGGTCCGGTAATGATCAATACCTGCTGCGTTTCATTATCCAGGAAAACATCATTTGAAACGTACTTTTCACTTACATCCAATTGCTGTTCAATAACCGGGTGCCGTCCCTCCTTTACATCAATGCTGTAACTCTCATTGATATCGGGTTTCACATAGTTATTCATGTTGGCAGCCTCGGCGTGGGAGAGAAGGCAATCTACCCGCGCAACAAGGTTTGCATTTTGCTGAATGCTGATGATATAGTCCTTTGCAAAACGTACCAGTTCGGCAAATATCCTTTCTTCAAGCACCTGTATTTTCTCCTCGGCGCCAAGTACCTTGTGTTCGTATTCCTTTAATTCTTCAGTAATATATCGTTCGGCATTGGTAAGGGTTTGCTTACGTATCCAATCCGTTGGCACCTTGCTTTTATGCGAGTTGGTTACTTCCAGGTAATATCCGAATACGCTTGTAAAGCCAATTTTTAAAGAGTTAATGCCGGTCCTTACAACTTCTTTCTGCTGAATCCCCGCAATGTATTCCTTCCCCGAATTCTTAATATCCCGCAAGTCGTCTAACTCGCTATTAACCCCGGTCTTAATAAAGTTGCCTTTAGAAATAACAGGCCCGGCCTCTTCACCAATTTCCTTTTCAATTCTTTCGGCCAATGCCGGGGAAGGATTTAGTTGCTCACTTATTCGTTTCAAACTTTGATCATCCGAAGCGCCAAGTATCTTTTTAAGTGGTTCAATGGCGTTTAAGGCCCGCTTTAACTGCAGCATCTCTCGCGGGTTTACTTTCTCCAACGACACTTTCGATATCAGTCTTTCCAAATCGCCTATCGTCCTTATCAGTTTCTTTAACTCCTCAGCGGCATTGCTGTTTTTTAAGAAATACTCAACCGCGTTTAGCCTTTCATTTATTTTTTTGATATCCACCAAAGGCATTACAGTCCAACGTTTCAACAAACGGGCCCCCATTGGCGAAGTGGTGTGATCGATAACATCCAACAAGGTTTTACCGCCATGGTGCGGAGAATATATCAACTCAAGATTGCGGATCGTAAATCTATCCAGCCAAATATTTTGTTCGTCGGTAAGCTTAGTAAGTTTGGCAAGATGCGCCAGGTTGTTATGCTCCGTATCTTTTAAATACTGAATAGCCGCCCCGGCCGCAATTACCGATAGCGTTTCATTTTCAACCCCAAATCCTTTTAATGATTGCGTATCGAACAGCTTCAGTAAAATATCAAGCGCGTTATCATAACTGTACACCCAGTCATCCAGCTTAAAGGCATAATGCTTGGTGCCGAACTGTTGAACAAACTCTTTATGCTTTGATTTTTGATAGAGGATTTCCGAAGGCGAAAGACTTTGTATCATCTTCTCCACGTACGAAGCGTTGCCTTCCGCAATAAAAAACTCGCCGGTCGAAATATCAATAAAGGCAATACCGTATTGATTGTTCTCAAAATAAACCGAGGCCAAAAAGTTGTTGGTCTTTGTGTTCAGTATATTATCGGCCAATGCCACGCCTGGAGTTACCATTTCAGTAACGCCGCGCTTAACTATCCCTTTGGCCAGTTTGGGGTCCTCAATCTGGTCGCAAACTGCAACCCGAAGCCCCGCCCTTACAAGTTTAGGCAAATAAGTATCCAGGGAGTGATGAGGAAACCCCGCCAGTTCAATGTGGCTGGCATTGCCGTTGGCTCTTTTGGTAAGTACAATGCCCAATACCGCCGAAGCCTTCTTGGCATCTTCGCCAAAGGTTTCGTAAAAGTCGCCTACCCTAAAAAGCAAAATCGCATCGGGATACTTCGCTTTGAAGGTGTTGTATTGCTTCATCAGCGGAGTTTCCGTTTCGCTCATTGCGCTTTTTACCATGCTGCGGTGTATGGCCATTATAAAACTGCTCCTTTTTTAATAGTGTGTGAAAATAATAAGTGTCGTTACTTTGGGGCTTTAATTTTTTGAACAAGGGATTTAGACAACTGACTGCAACAGCAAAGTCCGCCGCCACGCAGGGCGATGATTCCTGTATTACTAACAACTGGCAACTAACAACTAATTAAATGCGTAAACTACTGAATGAAGAACTGGGCCGGCTAAGCAAAGACGAATTCCGGCAGCACGATAAAACGCCTGTCATCATTGTATTGGACAACGTGCGCAGCCACCTGAATGTGGGTTCTGTTTTTCGCACGGCAGATGCTTTTTTAATGGAAGCCATTTACCTCTGTGGCATTACAGGCCTTCCCCCGCACCGCGATATTCACAAAACCGCCCTCGGTGCTACCGAAACTGTTGCCTGGAAACACTTCCCCACAACCCTTGAAGCCATACAGCACCTAAAGCAAAACGGTTACCTCATCATCTCCATCGAACAGGCTGAAAACGCCACTATGCTCAATAACTTTCAACCTGCCCGGGGTGTAAAATATGCGGTGGTTTTTGGCAACGAGGTAGAAGGAGTGGAGCAGCAAATAGTAAGCGCTAGTGATGTCGTTATCGAAATACCTCAGTTTGGAATGAAGCACTCGCTCAACATTGCCGTAAGCGCCGGCATTGTAATGTGGGATATGGTAAGCAAACTACGATAGTCCCAATATCTTCACCACCTTTTGGTAGTCTTCGCTGCGCTCAACAAAATTCAGTTCGGTTGTGTCCAGCATAATAATGTGCGATTGTGTTTGCAGTTTAAAATACTCCAGGTAAGCGTTTTGTATCTTCTCCAGGTACTCCGCTTTTATGTTCTGTTCATAATCCCTGCCGCGCTTTTTAATATTGTCCATCAGCTTTTCAACCGGGGCGTAGAGGTACAATATAATATCGGGCTTGGGCAAAGTGGGGTTGATAATATCAAACAACATACGGTACAACTTAGCCTCATCCTGTTTCAGGTTATTCATCGCAAACACCAAACTCTTCTGAAAAAGAAAATCCGAAACCGTAAAGGATTTAAAAATATCTGCCTGGCTTAAAAGCATCTTTAAATGTTGGTACCGCTCCGCCATAAAATATAACTCCACCGGAAAAGCATGTCGTTCCGGGTCCTCGTAAAAGCCGGGCAAAAACGGATTGTCCTCAAACTTTTCCAATATCAGTTTGCCGTTAAAGTCCTCAGCCAGTTTTTTAGCCAGCGTTGTTTTACCCGCGCCTATGCAACCCTCAATGGTTATAAAGTTGTATTTCACGATGCAAGTTTACATTTAAAAGTGATGCTAACTTAACCTCGAAACAACTTAGTACCGGATACCTCCGTGGTCGGCGTCCCCGCCGACCATGTGCCTTCATTTTTTCCCTTGCTGCAGAGAGTTTCTATAATAGACACTTTTAGAAAGTCCGTGTCGTTTTAACTCTCCATTAATTTATTGATATTCAATAATTTAGCTGTGTATGTATGTGTATTTTTGTTAATGTAAATACAAAAAGTAGAAACTATTTGCAGGAATTTTAATGCCTGACTATTAAGTAATTACATTCTGTACATTTATGATGTTGGTGGCCTTGGTTTTTGGCGTACGCTCTTAGTACCTCAAATTAGTTTTATATTTACTCCATCGTTCTTTGAAAAGATTACTATCCCTTTGGGATGTTGATGCCGGGTAGACTTTATAGCCCGGATAAGTACAACTATGGCTTTAATGGAAAGCTGAAGGATGATGAGACTTACAATAATGCCGGAACTGAATACGATTACGGGTTTAGAATTTATAATTCCAGGTTGGGAAGGTTTTTGAGTGTTGATCCTTTGACTCAAAAGTATGCCTACCTTACGCCGTACCAGTTTGCCTCGAACACCCCAATCAGAGCAGTAGATGTTGACGGCGCTGAAGGTGCTGTAAAAAAATATGACTTCGATTTCCCGACCGGCGGCGGTGGTGGGGAAATTCTCCTCGAAGAGTTGGAGGATGGGGCTAGTTTGCGGATTAAATCTCCTGCGCAAAATTCCGTTCAAGAGGGAGGAGGAGGGGGTCCCGCAAGATATGCACCCCCACCAACTAGTGCGCCAAAAATTACCCCCGCCTACGAGATCCAGGAACATATTCCGGTTACGCCAAAACCGACTCTTGCTGTACAAACAGGACCTCCGCCAGTTACAGGAAACGGACCGAGCGCAGCGGCAATAAAGAATTTAAGTAAGCAACAAGAGATTGATGTTGCAAATTTGCAAGGCAAAAGGGCTCGCGGTGATGCACTTACAGCCTCTGAACTCTCTAGATTAAGAGCATTAGAAGCCCAGCAAGCTACTAGAGCAACTGCATCTCTTAGCTTCCTTAAGAAGGCAGATCAAGTAAAAGATATACCTTATGGCTGTGAGAAAGTGGCAAGACAAGTTCAAAAGGCCATTGGTGGGGAGTTTCTGCAAGTCACACCTAAAGAAGGATTAAACTACATTGGAGACGTTAGAGGTCAGGCCACCAGTTGGGCATATCATGTCGCGGTAGTTAAGGATGGGAAAGTTTTTGATAAGTTAACCGGTGCTGCTGGAATGGCGGTTGAGGAGTATAAAAAAATGTTTGATAATGCTAAAGACCTGAAATTTGAAACTGTTAAAGACATGACCGTAAAATGAATTTACTTATGATAGAAAAAACTTTTATGCTTATTGAAAACTTGATGCAAAGGCCTAATATGGTGGTAGGACCCGATACGGGATTTAAATCCATAAGAGCGTTTCTAGTAGGTTATTTACAAGGACTTGGGCAAGCTTTAAACATTGATATACATAAGAAAATTTCCACATGGTTTCAGAAAAAAGTTAATCAAGATTCTTCCTTATTTTGGAGTGAACATATTACTCGTCATTGTGAGAACTTGCCAGAAAATGAGAGGACCATATTTTTTCTGCAAACAGTTGAGAACTTTTTTGTAGATAACTCTGATCTTTTG